>JAKAXG010000512.1 GCA_021827225.1 Actinomycetes bacterium
GAGCATGTCCCCGCAGCAGACCCGCTCGATCCGGGGCGCGAAGATCGCCATGATCTTCCAGGATCCGCTGTCCAGCCTGCACCCGTACTACAAGGTGGGCTGGCAGATCGTCGAGATGATCCGCGCCCACGAGCCGCACACCTCCAAGGCGGTGGCCCGCAACCGGGCCATCGACCTGCTCCGCCTGGTCGGTATCCCGCAGCCCGACAAGCGGGTGGATGACTATCCCCACCAGTTCTCCGGAGGCATGCGCCAGCGGGCCATGATCGCCATGGCCATGTCGCTCAACCCGTCGCTGCTCATCGCCGACGAGCCGACCACCGCCCTGGACGTGACCGTCCAGGCCCAGGTCTTGAGAGTCATCAAGCGGCTGCAGGACGAATTCGGTACCGCGGTGATCCTGATCACCCACGACTTGGGGGTGATCGCCGAGGTCGCAGACGACGTGGTCGTCATGTACGCCGGCGCCCAGATGGAGGTCGCCCGGCGTGACGACATCTTCTACGCCCAGCACCATCCCTACACCGAAGGGCTGCTGAAGTCCCTGCCCGGCTATGACGCCGACCGGCGCCGGCTGCAGCCCATCGAGGGGCAGCCTCCCAGCCTCATCCGGGTGCCGAAGGGCTGTCCGTTCCATCCCCGCTGCCCCTACGTCATGGACAAGTGCCGGACCGAGGTCCCCGAGCTCGCCCCCGTCACCGGCGACCTCCGCCACACCTCGGCGTGCTGGCTGCCCCACGACCGGGCGGGCCGGGAACAGGCCAGGGCCCGCCTGGCCGAGAAGGTGGCTGGCTGATGGCCCCTCTGGTCACGCTGACCGACGTGGTCAAGCACTTCCCGGTCAAGACCGGAAGCCTGCGCGGCACCACCGATGTGGTCCACGCCGTCGACGGCGTCAGCCTCGAAGTCCAGCAGGGCGAGACCCTCGGCCTGGTGGGGGAGACCGGCTGCGGCAAGTCCACCCTGGCCCGCTGCATCGCCCGGCTGTTCGACATCACGTCCGGCCAGATCGTCTTCGACGGCCGGGACATCAGCCGACTGAAGCCCCGGCACATGCGGCCCTTGCGCCGGGACATCCAGATGATCTTCCAGGATCCCTACGGCTCGCTGAACCCCAAGCGGCGGGTCGGCTCCATCATCGGCGACCCCTTCGCCATCCACAACGTGGCGAGCGGGACGGAGCGCAAGCGGCGGGTCCAGGAGCTGATGGAGCTGGTCGGGCTCAACCCGGAGCACTACAACCGCTTCCCGGCCGAGTTCTCCGGCGGGCAGCGCCAGCGCATCGGCGTGGCCCGCGCCCTGGCGCTCAAGCCGAAGCTGATCATCTGCGACGAGCCGGTGTCCGCCCTCGACGTTTCCATCCAGGCTCAGATCGTCAACCTGCTGTCGGACCTGCAGAAGCAGCTGAACCTCACCTACATCTTCATCGCACACGACCTCTCCGTCGTGCGCCACGTCAGCGACCGGGTGGCGCTCATGTACCTGGGCAAGGTGGTCGAGCTGGCCCCGGTCGAGGAGATCTACCAGACCCCCCGCCACCCCTACGCCAACGCCCTCCTCTCGGCGGTGCCGGTACCGGACCCGGTGGCGGCCACCCAGCGCCAGCACATCGTGCTGGTCGGTGACGTGCCCTCCCCGATCAACCCGCCGTCGGGTTGCCGCTTCCACCCGCGCTGCCCGAAGGCGCAGCCGCGGTGTGTCACGGAGGTCCCCGACCTCGAGCCGCGTCTGGGCGACGGCCCCGGGCACATCGCCGCCTGCCACTTCCCGGTGACGCCGGGTGAGGACCTGACCAAGGCCAAGCCGGCCATCGCGGCCGACGAAAGGGTCATCGAACCCGACGGGGCGATCGCCCCGGCGACCGCAGAAAGGGGAACGGTGTGAGCATCTCCTCGGCGTCCATAGAAGCCAGCGCGGAGGGTCTCGGCCTACCTCCCGAGGCGGAGGAGGAGATCCGGGGCCGCAGCACCTGGCAGCTGGCGTGGGCCCGCTTCCGGAGGGACCGGGCGGCCATGATCGCCCTGGGCGTCATCATCTTCATCGCCCTGTGCGCCATCTTCGCCCCGGTCTTCGCCGCTCTCACCGGTCACGGACCCGACCACCAGTACCGCACCGCGGGTCTCAGCTCCTTCGGCCTGCCGGTCGGTCCGAACGGCACCTTCCTGCTGGGCACCGACGACCAGGGGCGGGACATCCTGGTGAGGATCGCCTACGGGGCCCGCATCTCCCTCTTCGTGGGGGTGGTGGTCACCCTGATCACGGTGTCCATCGGAGCCATCCTGGGCCTGGCCGCCGGCTACCTCGGCGGTCTGGTGGACACGATCATCGCCCGGCTCATCGACGTGGTGCTGTCGCTGCCGTACCTGATGTTCGCCATCTCGCTCGTGTCGATCGGCTTCCTGGGCGGGCCGGGGATGCCCATCATCATCTTCGTCATCGCCGTGTTCAGCTGGGCGGCGGTGGCCCGGGTGGTGAGAGGCCAGGTGCTGTCCATCCGGGAGAAGGAGTACATAGAGGCGGCCCGCTCGCTCGGGGCCAGCTCCTGGCGGATCATGTTCGTCGACATCCTGCCGAACGTGGTGGCCCAGCTGATCGTCTACGCCACCCTGCTCATACCCGTGGTGATCGTCTTCGAGGCGGCCCTATCCTTCCTGGGCCTGGGTATCCCGCCCCCGACGCCCGACTGGGGCCAGATGATCGCCGAGTCAGAATCGGTGTACCAGCAGGCGTGGTGGTTCCTGGTGTTCCCCTCACTGGCCCTCGTCGCCACCACGCTGGCCTTCAACATCTTCGGTGACGGCGTCCGGGATGCCCTGGACCCCCGCCTCGAGCGTCTGTAAGGGAAAAAGTAGTAAATGGCCCGTTTCCTCATCCGCCGGGTGGCCCTCGGCGTCCTGGTCATCTGGTTGGTCACCGTCTTGGTGTTCACCATCTTCTTCGTCGGACCCGGCCCGGCCGACGTCGCCCGCCGGCTGGCCGGACGCCAGGCCAGCCCCCTGCAGGTGGCGCAGGTCGCCAAGCGTCTGCACCTCAACGACCCGCTGTACCTGCAGTACTGGCACTTCCTCGACAACCTGCTGCACGGCAACCTCGGCTACTCCTACATCCACGGGCAGCCGGTGACCACCGTGATCAAGCAGGCGTTCCCGATCACGCTGTCGTTGGCGCTCGGGGCGGCGATCATCTGGCTGGTGGTCGGGGTGTTCACCGGCGTCGTCTCCGCGGTCAGGAGAGGATCGCTGATGGACCGGTCCCTGACCACGGCGGCGCTGGTCTTCTACTCGGTGCCGGTGTTCGTGCTCGGCCTGTTGATGCTCTACGTCTTCTACTACCTCCTCACCATCAACGGCGTGCGCTGGTTCCCCGGTTCGGGATACACCCCCTTCACCCAGAACCCGTTCACCTGGTTCCGGGGGTTGGTGCTGCCGTGGATATCCCTGGCTCTGATCTCGGCGGCCACCTACACCCGGCTGACCCGCAGCTCCATGCTGGAGGTGATGGGGGAGGACTACATCAGGACCGCCCGGGCCAAGGGCCTGCTCGAACGCCGGGTGATCTACCGCCACGGGCTGCGCTCGGCGCTGACCCCGGTGATCAGCCAGTTCGGCATCGACGTCGGCACCCTCCTCGGTGGCGCCATCCTCACCGAGGTCACCTTCGGCATGCCCGGACTCGGCTACACCGCGGTCAACGCCATCGAGCAGCAGGACCTCCCGGTGGTCATCGGCATCGTGATCGTGGCCACCGCCGCGGTGGTGGTGGCCAACATCGTGGTGGACCTGGCCTACGCCGTCCTCGATCCCCGGGTGCGCCTGCACTAGCGCTTCGCGTACCGGCGGCCGGGCCGGTCCCGGCCGCCGGGCCCCTAGTGTCGCCTACATGATTTCCGAGCTGTTCGACCCGAACGCGTGGCACTCCGTCCCCGGGTTCGACTTCACCGACATCACGTACCACCGGGCGGTGGATCAGGGGACCGTGCGGATCGCCTTCGACCGGCCGGAGGTGCGCAACGCCTTCCGGCCCCACACCGTCGACGAGCTGTATCAGGCTCTCGACCACGCCCGCCAGAGCCCGGACGTGGGCTGCGTCCTGCTCACCGGCAACGGCCCGTCGCCGCGCGACGGTGGCTGGGCGTTCTGCTCCGGCGGCGACCAGCGGATCCGCGGCCGGGACGGCTACCAGTACGCCAGC
>JAKAXG010000513.1 GCA_021827225.1 Actinomycetes bacterium
GGCCTGATGCTCGGGATGCCGGTCGCCATACTCCTCAACGCCATCCCCTCCGCCGGCGGTCTCATCGACCTGTTCGGCGGGCTCAACCTCCCGCCCTCGCTCGACCCGCTCTCGCTCAACCAGACGCCGCTCCTCGGCCAGCTCTACGAGCAGGTCGGCATGGTGCTGCTCTTCATCACCAACGGCGAGATGCTGATGGTGCACGGCTTCACCCTCTCCCTCGGGAAGGGGGCCATCATGCTGGGCCCGTCCGGGTTCGCCTCCAACGTCCTGATCTCCGACGTGGCCACCTACTTCACCGCCACCCTCGAGATCGCCGCCCCCCTCCTCGCCGTGCTCTTCGCCACCCAGATCGGGTTGGCCCTGCTCTCCAAGGCGGCGCCCCAGCTGAACGTGTGGCTCCTGGGCTTCCCGCTGCAGGGCCTGTTGTCGCTGCTGTTCGTGGCCCTCGGGGTTCGGGTCATACCCGGCTACCTGACCAACCTGCTGGGACGGATCGGCCAGGACTGGACCGCCCTGGTGAACTTCCACTGACATGGCCCAGGACGACCGCACCGAGAAGCCGACCGCCAAGCGCAAGAAGGAGGCCAAGCGCAAGGGTCAGGTCGCCAAGTCCCCGGACGTCTCCTCGTGGCTCATCCTGCTGGCCGGCTCGGTGCTGATCCCGGACCTGTTCCGCACCGCCGACACGAAACTCCTGCAGATGTGGGGCCAGGTGAACACGGTCATCGCCGACCCCACCACCCCCGCCGCGGTGGCGGTCTTCGAGAAGGGCCTCTCCGACTCGCTCAGCCTCATCCTGCCCACCATCGCCGTCTTCGCCGTCGTCGGGGTGTTCGCCAACGTGGCCCAGTCCGGCCTCATGCTCTCCCTCGAGGCGGCCCGGCCCAAGTGGAACAAGCTGAACCCGCTGACCGGGATCAAGAACCTGTTCTCCACCCAGTCCCTGTGGCAGCTGGGCAAGGAGGTGATCAAGGTGGTGGTGCTGGTGCTCATGGCCTACGGTTCGGTCTCCGGGCTGTCGCACACCCTGATCGGCTCCCAGCCGGTGGACATGACACCGATCGTGGCGTACACGGGGAAGTCGCTGCTGGGGCTGGTCCAGAAGGTGGCGGTTATCGGCTTCATCCTGTCCCTCGGCGACTACGCCTGGTCACGCCGCAAACTGAACAAGTCACTCAAAATGACCAAGCAGCAGGTCAAAGAGGAGCACATCCAGTCCGACGGCAACCCCCAGATCAAGGGGGCGGTGCGCAAGCAGATGTACAAGATGTCCAGGTCCCGGATGATGGCGGCGGTGGCCGGATCCGACGTGATCGTCATCAACCCCACCCACTTCGCGGTGGCCCTGCGCTACGAGCGGGAAGGGGGCGGGACGCCGGTGGTGGTAGCCAAGGGGGTGGACGAGCTGGCCCTGCGCATCAGGGAGGAGGGCCAGAAGCACAAGGTGCCGGTGGTCGAGGACCCGCCGCTGGCCCGGGCCATCTACGCCGCCTGCGACATCGACGAGCCCATCCCGCCGCAGCTGTTCCTGGCGGTGGCCCGCCTGCTGGCGTTCGTCTTCACGCTGCACCCGGTCGTGCGGGCCGCCGGCCTGGTGCACCGCCGGCCGGTCAGCGCCATGACGGCGTGAGGGGCTGACCGGCGGCCGGGGTGGCCCGGTCGGTGACGAAGAGGTCCCATGCGGGTACTCACCGGGTGTGACATCGTCGCTCAAGGTCGGGCACACCGCCCGCTACGCGGCCCTGGGCCGCCTCCTCCTCAAGCACCGGGGTGCGGCGCTCAGCGGGGCGGGAGCCTCCCCCGATCTCGACCTGGAGGGCTACGCGCCCGACGGCGGGGCGGCCACCGAGGAGGACGCCCGGCAGCTGGTGGACGAGCTGGTCCGGATGGGACCGACGTTCATCAAGCTGGGGCAGCTGTTGTCCACCCGCTCGGACCTGCTCCCCCCCGTCTACCTGGACGCCCTGGCCAACCTTCAGGACCACGTGGAGCCGCTGGAGCCCGGCGTGGCCGAGCAGGTGGTCGAGGAAGAGCTCGGCGTGCGCATATCCAAGGCGTTCGCCAGCTTCGAGGCCAGGCCCATCGGTTCCGCCTCGCTGGGCCAGGTGCACCGGGCGACGCTGCGCGACGGCCGGCCGGTGGCGGTCAAGGTCCAGCGGCCCGGGATCCGCCGCCGGGCGCTGGAGGACATCGAGGTGATCGCCGAGCTGGCCGACTTCGTGGACCGCCGGTCCGAGAAGGCGGCCCGGGTCGGCTTCGCCGCCATGGTGGAGGAGTTCCACCGGTCGTTGCTGGGGGAGCTGGACTACCGGCGGGAGGCGTCCAACCTGGAGTTGCTGGGCCGGATCCTGTCCGACTCACCCGGGATCGTCGTCCCCCAGCCGGTCGACGACTACACCACCTCCCGGGTGCTGACCATGGAGTACGTGGACGGGAGGAGCATCGACTCCCTCGGACCGCTCGGGCGGATGGAGCTCGACTGCGAGGACCTGGCCGACGAGCTGGTCGGCGCCTACCTGCAGCAGGTGCTGGTGCACGGCTTCTTCCACGCCGACCCCCACCCGGGCAACGTCCTGCTCACCCGGGACCACCGCCTGGCCCTCATCGACCTGGGGATGGTGGCCCGGCTGTCCCCGGAGGTCCAGGAGGAGCTGCTCAGGCTGCTGCTCGCCATCTCCTCCGGCGACTCCTCCGCCGGGGCGGACGCACTGGAGCACCTCGGCGACCGGCTCGAGGACTACCAGCCGGACCAGCTGCGGGCCCGAGTGGCGGACCTGCTGCTGCGCTACCGCAGCGCCACCGTCGGCCAGCTGGCGGCGGGCCGGGTGCTCGGGGAGCTGGCCATGGCGTCGTCCTCGTGCGGGCTGCGGCCCGGCGCCGAGCTGACCATGCTGGCCAAGGCCCTCCTCAACCTGGACCAGGTCGCCCGGACCCTCAACCCGGACATACGGATCGACAGGATCATCGAGACGCACGCCGTGTCGGTGATGCGCCACCGGATGGTCGAGGCGGCCCGGCCGGCGAAGGTGATGCGCTCGGCCCTCGATGCCGCGGCGTTCGCCGAGGAGCTGCCGGGGCGGATGAACAAGGTGCTCGAGTCGTTGTCGGAGGGGCGGCTCAAGCTGCGCCTGGAGGGGTTCGACGAGTCGTCGGTCATCCGGGGGGCCCAGAAGATGGCCAACCGGGTGGCGGCGGGGGTGATGATCGCGGCGTTCGTGATCGCGGCGGCGCTGTTCTCCTCGGCCTCCCACGCCGCGACGGTGGGTGGGTACCCGGTGCTCACCTTCGTCTTCCTCGGGCTGGCGGCCGTCACCGCCCTGTGGGTGGGCATCGGGATGGTGCGCCGGGACCTGCCTCAGCGGCGGGGGCGGGGAGGATAGGGAGGCTGGATGCCGTCGGGTGGTGTTTCGTTGTCTATCGTGCTGTTGTAGCGTTGGCGCCGGTTGGGGAGGCGGGGGGTTGTCGTGTAACCTCCTCCTCTCCGTGTGAACGCGGGGCTATAGCTCAGCCGGTTAGAGCGCAGCACTGATAATGCTGAGGTCGGTGGTTCGATTCCACCTAGCCCCACCAGTCCTGACCAGGACTTTTACGGCGGAGCCGGTCGGCGGATCGGCCCATGCACCACATCTGCACCACAAGAGCTTTCAAAGGATGCTCCGCAGTGGTGCGTCAGCTCACGCTGACCTTCCTGCCGACCGGGTTGCTTCTCCCGGCTCGGGCTGCTCCGTCCACGTCCCCCGGGCGCTCTTCGCCGGCCGCCTCCTCGCCCGGAGGTCGCTGGTCGGCTTGAAGATCTTGCCCAGCACATCGGCTGCGGCCCGGTCCGCCGGGCTCGAGCCCTGGGCGTAGATCCGCAGGGTGGTGATCGGGCTGGCGTGACCCAGTCGGATCTGGACGGTCTTGACGTCGACCCCCGCCGCGACCATGGCCGTCCCGGCGGTATGCCGAAGGTCGTGAAACCGTAGGCCGGGGAGCCCTGCAGCCTCGGTGGCCGGGATCCAGATCCGAGTCCGCCAGTTGGCGTAGTCGAGCCTCTGCCGGTTGGACCCGAGGAAGACGTCGGCCTCACGGTCGTCCTGTGAGACGCCACGCTCTGCGAGGTGGTCAGCCAGCATGTCCATCAGCCAGTTGGGAGAAGCGATCGTCCTTCGACCTGCCCTTGTCTTGGGGCAGA
>JAKAXG010000514.1 GCA_021827225.1 Actinomycetes bacterium
GAGGGAACCGTCACGGGCGGCCGCCGCGGTGCGGACGTTGCCGCGCACCGCGGTGCTCATGCCGATGTAGCCGGCCAGGCCCGACAGGGTGGACCCGGCCAGGAAGGCGATGGCCCGGAACAGGCCCGACAGCCCGTAGGAGAGGACGGTGTGGTTGTGGGGCACCCCGTTGACCACGACGGTGCGGGTGACCCGGCTGGCGGTCACGAACACCAGGATGGCCAGCGGGACGACGATGATCCCGATGACCTTGAACTGCCTGGCCAGGTAGGCCTGGGCCCCCTCCTGCACCGCCTTCGCGATCTCGATCATCGAAGGCGTCCCCTGCTCGGCGGCGAGCATGTTGCGCATCAGGATCACCCCGGTGACGATGGCGGCCAGGCCGCACGCCAGCGCGAAGAACATCCAGCCCCATTCGGCGCTGTGCAAGTGGAACGACTGGTATCCCCCCTCGGCAATGAATCTCATGCCAGACGGTTCCTTTCTCTATTTTTTTTCTCTTAGTCCTTTGACGTCCTGCCGGCTGCGGTCCCGCCAGCGGTACGCGACCGCCGACCGTTGCTGCTGCTGTCTGCTGTCCTGCTGGTTGTTGTTGCTGCTGTACGACTGGTCGTGATCTGCTCGACCCGGCGCACGAGGATCTGACGGGCGACACGCTCGCCCAGGGTCCGTTCGTGGCCGTCGACGGACACGACCAGGGGCCCGCCGAAAGGATGCTTCTCACGGACCTCGACCTCGACGCCGGGGCGGACCCCGAGACCGTCGAGGAACATGGCCACATCGGGATCGGTGGACCCGGGAAGGGCCACCACGGCCCGGTCCCCCGGGGCCAGGTCGTAGAGGGGCGGCATCTTCGGCAGATCGTCGGTGCCGCTGCCCGGGATCGGGAACCCGTGCGGGCAGGTGGCCGGGCAATCGAGGGCGGCGAACAGCCGGTCCTCGACCTCCTGGGGCAACTGGTGCTCGAAGGCCGGGGCCAGCCGGTCGGCCTCCGCCCAGCTGTAGCCGAGCATGTCGGCCAGGAACCGCTCCACGATGCGGTGGCGGCGCACCACGCTCATGGCCCGCCGCCGGCCGGCGTCGGTCAGCTCCACCCCGTGGTAGGGCGTGTGGACGGCCAACCCCCGATCCGCCAGCTTCTTCACCGTGGCGGTCATCGTCCCCGGCGTCACGTTGAGCGACGCCGCCAGGTCCCCGGTGCGGGCCCCGTCCTCGCCCGCGGCGCGCGACGTGATCCGCCAGATGGCCTTCAGCGTCTCGCGCTCGGACTTTGTCAGTGCCGCATCCATAGGTTCAGACGCGGGGACAGTACTTTTTGGGTTAGCTAAAGGTCAAGAGTAACGGGCCCAAATGTCGTTGCACTCCTCGCACACCGACGGCGGCACGACACCGACCTTCATGCCGAACTGGAACAGCTTGCACCCCAGGCACAGGCCCAGGCCGGCCTCCAGCCCGGCGGCCCCGGCCAGCACGGTGAGCACCGCCTTGGCGGCCCCGGTCCGGCCGTAGCGGTAGTGCAGCAGGAGGGCCGCCATCGACATGGTGAGACCCATGGCCTGGGCCATGCGCTTGGGCGGGCCGGGCGAGAAGCGCTGCTCGGCGCGGATCCTCGGTGTCACGACCTCGGTGGCCAGGCGCCCGAGAGGGCTGAGCCGGGGCCCTGTGGCCACCCGGGCGGCGAACCCGTAGGCCAGGGGGACGGTCAGCCACGGCTGGTCGGCGACCACGGCGGTGGCGGCCATGGCCACCACCCCGGTCGCCACCACCCGGGCGGAGGTCTCGTTCACCGGGTTGGGAAAGTCGAAGAACCGGTTGGCGGTGCTCGACGGGGCGGGCTGGATGGTTCGGGTGGATTCGGCCATAGACGAGGCCAAAATCTTACCTGCTGGGTCGGGTTTTGGCTACTCCTGCTCGGAGATGACCACCCGCAGGATCTCCGAGGTCTGGTCCCCGCCCTCGGGTTCGGGCCCACCGAACAGCGTCATCCACACCGCGGTACCGTCCGGGCCGGAGTCGAAGCGGACGTCGTCGACCAGCGAGCGGATGAGGGGGATGCCCAGTCCCCTCTCGAAGTTGAGCCGGTCCGGGTCGGTGACCGGTGGGTGCTCGGGGAGGGCGTCGGGGTCGAAGCCGGGGCCGGTGTCGGCCACGCACACCTCGAACCGCTCGGGAGCCTCCCAGCAGCTCACGACGACCGGGGCGGCCTGGCCGGCGACGGTGTTGGCCTCGATGGCGTTGGTGCACGCCTCGGACACGGCCAGCTTGAGGTCATCTATCCGGTCGTCGGCCAGGGCCCGGCGGGCGGTGGCCAGTGACGAGACCACCAGGCGGACGACGGCGATGTACTCGACGCGGGCCGGGACGGAGAGCTCGAGTGACATCTCCATCGCCACTGCCGGCGCTCCTAACTGCCGCTCGTGGCCTCGTCCACCGACCCGCTGATCCGGAACACGGTGGTCAGGCCGGTGATCTCGAACACCTTCAGGATCCGCGGCTGGGTGCAGACCAGGGTGAGATCCCCGTCATGGCTGCGGAGCCGCTTGAGACCGCCGACCAGCACGCCGAGGCCGGTCGAGTCCAGGAAGTCGACGCCTTCCAGGTCGGCCACGATCTGGCGGTGACCCTCGCTGACCAGCTCGACCAGCTTCTCCCTGAGGCGGGGTGCGCTGTAGACGTCGACCTCGCCCTTCACGGACAGAACCGTGTAGGGCGATCGGCTGTCATCGACCTGCAAGCCGAGCTCCATGTATACGTTTCCTCCCGAGTTCATTCGACTCTCCGACCTTACCCGCCTGGGGACCGCACCGTATCAGGACGGTCGGAACGGGGGGTCCGTGGGTCCCGCACCGGGCCGGTACGTGACGGCCGCCGGCCGGTCAGGTCCGGGGCCGGCCGGTCCGTGACGCCGGGGGGCGGCGGTCGGCCAGACGGGCCTCGGCCAGGCCCAGCTCCACCCGCAGGTAGAGGAAGTGAGCGGCTATGGCCAGGGCGATGAGCCCCAGGGCCAGCACCGCCACGGGAACCACGTCGGTGTGCGACCCCGGCCGGCCCACCTCGAGGGCCAGATCGGAGGGCTTGCCGACCACGGGGTTGTCCGAGCCGGGGTACTTGATGTTCTGCACCGGGGCGGTCCGGGGAGCGGGATCCGACGCCCCCCCGGCCAGGGTCGAGGGAGTGACGGCGCCGGCACCCCCGCTGGCCGCGCTGTAGGTCGTGCCGATCGAGGCCGGCAACGGCGCCAGCCCGGCCGAGGAGAGCGGATGCGCTCCGGTCACCGCGGCTGTCAGCGTCACCGCCCCCGGAGCGGCCGCGACCAGCGGCGAGCCGACGGCGTCGGCGCTGGCGTCGTCCACCCCGAGACGCAGGGAGCTGACGGCGTAGGTCCACTTCCCGGGACCGGGGTGGTCGGTCACCGCCAGAGGCTTCGAGCAGGGGATGTTGGCGCCGGGACCGAGACCGTCGGTGCTGCAGTAGTAGACCGGCTGGCCGTTGCGGGTCACCACGTAGCCGGTCAGGTCCGGCTCCGGGGCGGCCGACGGCTGCCAGGTGAGCGTCACCGAGCTGGTCGTGGCGGTGGCGACGACCTGCCGGGGGGCGGCGGGGGGAACGGCCACGCCCACGTCGGTCGGCTTCTGGGACCCGGCGGTGATCCGGTAGGTGCCGTTGAGGATGAACGACCTGTCGGTCAGGCCGCCCGGCCACGGCCAGCAGGCCAGCTCCTGGCCGGCCGGGGCGCTGATCCCGGTGCAGGGGACGGTGCTGCCCGGGTCCAGGGTGACCGTCGGCGTGCCGGGCTGGGGGGCGGTGCCGGCCACTCCCTTCCGCCAGGCCACCACCACGCTCGGCGGCGAATGTCCGGACGGGTAGGCCACCTCGACCTGCTTCGGGTCGGTGTCGCACGGGGCGCTGGCCGCCACATTGGCGGTGCGGCACGGGAGCAGGGCGGTGCTGTAGTGCACCGGCACGGTCGTGGTCGTGGTCGAAGGAGTCGTGGTGGTCGTGGTGGGGGCCGCCGTGGTGGGCGTGGTGGGGGGCGCCGTGGTGGGCGTGGTGGGGGGCGGGGTGTAGGCGGTCGTGGGCGGCGTCGTCGTCGTGGGCGGGCAGAAGACGGGGAAACCGCAGCCTGTGGCCTTCGGGGACGAGATGGCCCGGGCCGGCGTCGATCCGAC
>JAKAXG010000515.1 GCA_021827225.1 Actinomycetes bacterium
GACCAGTACCCGCTCATGCTGCACTTCCCCTACTTCGACCTGTACCGCAAGCAGGTGACCAAGCAGGCGGACCTGGTGCTGGCCATGCTGCTCAGGAGCGACGCCTTCAGCCCCGAGCAGAAGCTGCGCAACTTCGACTACTACGAGGGCATCACCGTCCGGGACTCCTCCCTCTCGGCCGGCACCCAGTCGGTGATGGCCGCCGAGGTCGGCCACCTGGACCTGGCCCACGACTACCTGGCGGAAGCCGCCCTGATGGACCTGAGCGACATCGAGCACAACACCCGCGACGGCCTCCACATCGCCTCGCTGGCCGGTGCGTGGACCGCCCTGGTGATGGGTTTCGGGGGGATGCGACCGCATGCCGGCGTGATCTGCTTCGCCCCCCGCCTACCCGACCGCATCAGCCGGATCCGGTTCAGGCTGCGCTACCGGGGCCGGCGGGTCGGGGTGGACATGGAGCCGGGGCAGGCCACCTACCGGCTCCTGGAGGGGGAACCCCTCACCGTGCGCCACTTCGACGACGACGTGAGGCTGACCGCGGATGCCGTCACCATGCCGGCACCCCGGGCACCCAGCCTTCCGGCCCCCGCCCAGCCCCGGCACCGCCGGCCCGCCCGCCACCACCCCGGAGGGGCCGGAGCCTGAGCCGGCGGGTACCCGGCCCCCCGCCTGGGTAGGAACCAGCGCATGGCAGAACACGTCAAGCGGCCGGAACCCGATGTGCAGGCCGACGACAAGGTCGCCGCCTCCCGGGCCACCGGCGGGGTCCCGGACCCCTCCCAGCCGGACCAGCACAGCACCACCGGCACCACGCCGAACGAGACCTTCGTGGGCCGGGTCGGCGGGACCGACACCGGCTACGAGGAGGAGACGGGGGCGGAGCGCCGGGCCGGGGCCTCCGGGGACTAGAGGTCCGGCCATCCTCCCGCCCCCCACCCGGGCCGGCGCCCACCGCCGGGCCGTCATCCTGGCGTCCGGGGTCACCGCCCTCGGCGGCCTGTTGTTCGGCTACGACACCGGGGTTGTGTCGGGCGCCCTCCTGTTCCTGAGGGACAGCTTCGGCAACCTGACCTCCTTCGACAAGGAACTGGTCACGTCGCTCCTGCTGGTGGGGGCGGCGGTCGGCGCGGTCGGGGCCGGCCGGGCGGCGGACCGGGTGGGCCGGCGCCCCACCATCCTGGTTACGGCGCTGGTGTTCATCGCCGGCGTCCTCGGGGCGGCCTTCTCCCCGGCGTTCTGGTTCCTCGTAGTCATGCGTTTCGTCATCGGACTGGCCGTGGGGTCGGCATCGATGACGGTGCCGCTGTTCATCGGCGAGCTGGCCCCGCCCCGCTACCGGGGTGCGCTGGTGAGCCTCAACCAGCTGGCCATCACCAGCGGCATCCTGGTGTCCTACCTGATCGACTACGGCCTGAGCTCCTCGCAGGACTGGCGGCTGATGTTCGGCCTGGCCGCCATACCGGCCGGCCTCCTCTTCGTCGGGATGCTCTTCCAGCCCGAGAGTCCCCACTGGCTGATCACCACCGGCCGGGTGGAGGACGGCCAGCGGGTGCTCGAACGCTACCGGGAGAGCGACGAGGTCGAGGAGGAGATGTCCGACGTCCGGCGGGTGGTGCGCGAGGAGGAGCGGGCCCCCAGCCTGCTCAGCCCCCAGTTGCGCCGGGTGCTCCTGCTGGGCGTGACCCTGGCCGTCCTCCAGCAGGTCACCGGGATCAACACCGTCATCTACTACGCCCCAACCCTCCTGCACGGAGCCGGGCTCGGCAACTCGGCGTCACTTCTGGCCAACGCGGTCAACGGTGGGGTCAACGTGGCCATGACCGTCGTGGCCATCTGGCTGCTGGACCGGGTGGGCCGGCGCCCCCTGCTGCTGGTCGGGACCGCCGGCATGGCCGTCGGCATGTTCGTGGTGGGCATGACCTTCGTGGTGGGCGGGTCCCGGCTGCACGGCGCCGGTGCCCTGGTCGCGGTGGGCGGCCTGCTGCTCTACACCGGTTCGTTCGCCATCGGTCTGGGCCCGGTGTTCTGGCTGCTCATCGCCGAGATCTACCCGTCCCAGGTACGCGGCCCGGCCATGAGCATCGCCACCCTGGCCAACTGGGCGGCCAACTTCGTGGTCACCGTGTCGTTCCTGACCCTGCTCAACGCCATCGGCGGCGCCGGGGTATTCCTGTTGTTCACGGCCCTGTCCCTGGCCGGCCTGGCCTACATGGCCAAGAGGGTGCCGGAGACGAAGGACCTGAGCCTGGCCGAGATCCAGGTCCAGATCGAGGGTGACGCCAGCCCGGCGGCGCTGCGGGCGCTGGGTGCGGGCCAGCCCGCCGGTAGCTGAGCGACCCCTCAGCCACCGGTGGGAACGGGCCGGCCGGCCGGCTCCTCCGATCCGGCCCCGACCGGCCCCGGCCGCCGGTGGCGGTCCCACGCCGCCGCCCCGGCGAAGGTGGCGGCGCAGATCACGGCCGCCACGAAGCCGTCGGCCCAGTAGTGGTTGCCGGTCGCGATCACCACGAACAGCGTGGCCAGCGGGTAGGCCACTGCCACCCACCTCCAGCGGGAGCGCAGCACGAACACCACCGTCCACGCCACCACCATGGCCCACGCCACGTGTACCGACGGCATGGCCGACAGCTGGTCCAGCCCGGGCCGGGCGGTGGCCGGGTACACGGTCGGCCCCACCAGCCGACCTACGTCGACCACGCCCAGCGACGGCACCAGCCTCGGCGGGGCCACGGGTATCAGCGCCACCAGCAGGCAGGCCCCGGTCACGACCGCCAGCACGTTGCGCACCACCGGATAGCGGTCCCGGTGCCGGGCGAAGACCCACACCAGGCAGGCGCCGGTGAAGGCCACGTGGAGGCCCACGTAGTAGACGTTGAACGCCCGCAGCAGCCACCAGTCCCCGAGCACCAGGCGCTGGACCGACGCCTCGCTCGGGAGGGGCAGACGGCTCTCCCACCGGGCCAGGGCGGCCCCCCGCTCCAGCGCCCCGCCGACCTGGCCCAGCGACTGGCTGCCGGCCAGCTGCCACAGCCCGTAGAGCACGAACATCACCGCCAGCTCCCGGGTCCACGCGGCCACCGCCCGGGCCGCCCGGTCCGCTCGCCGGCCGAGCACCCTGGTGGCGGCCGCCGAGCCCGTCGCCGCCCACGCGGCGTCCTGCCAGGGCAGCCACTGCACGGGCCAGACCCTACCGCCGGCCGCTAGATTGCCGGCCGGAGAGCCGGGAAGTCTGGTCGGCACGCTATGAGCGCGCCAGGAGATCCGATGTTCCCCAAACCGACAGGCGACAAGCGATGAACGGGGTCAACTCCTTCGCCGCCGCCATCCTGATCGCCGGCGCGGTCGGGCTGGCCGTACTGGTCGGCAGCCGGTTGAGCGAGCGCATCCGGGTCCCCCTGCCGGCCCTGGTGCTCGTCGCCACGGCGGTCGCGGTGCAGGTGGCCCCCCACTTCCACCCGGTGCCGCAGTCGACGGTCTCGGAGGTGGTGACGATCGCACTCGTCACCGTGCTGTTCTCCGGCGGTATGGGCATCGGCCGGCGCCGGTTCCAGGCGGCGGCCTCCCCCATCCTGGTGGTCGGGGTGGCCGGCACGTTCGCCACCGCCGCCCTGGCCGGGGCGTTCATCCACCTGGCCTTCGGCTTCGCCTGGTACCCGTCGCTGCTGGTGGCCACCGCGGTGGCACCGACCGATCCGACCGTGGTGTTCTCGGTTCTCGGCCGGAGACAGGTAGCCGGCCGGAGCGGAACCGTCCTCGAAGGCGAGTCAGGGGCCAACGACCCGGTCGGCATCGCCCTGATGGCCGGCCTGCTCGGCGCCGGCGGGTTGTCGGGTTCGGGGGCGGTCCACGTGGTGACCACCTTCGCCCTGCAGATGGCCGTGGGCGGCCTGATCGGCGTGGCCGGGGGCCGGATCCTGCTGTGGACGATGCGCCGGCTGCCACTGCCCGACGAGGGCCTGTACCCGCTGCGGACCCTGGCGGGGGCGTTCCTGCTCTACGGGCTGGCGGCGGTGGCCCACGGGTCGGGATTCCTGGCCGTCTTCACCGCCGGCATAGTCATCGGCGACGAGAGGGCCCCGTACAAGCGGGAGATCGAGCGGTTCCACGGAGCCCTCGCCAGCCTGGGCGAGATCGTCGCATTCGTGGCGCTCGGCCTGACAGTG
>JAKAXG010000516.1 GCA_021827225.1 Actinomycetes bacterium
CGCTACGGGGACTGCCCGCCGGCGGACGGGGAGGCTTACCTGCGCTGGGTGGAGGCTGTCGCCGCCAC
Source organism: Actinomycetes bacterium (assembly GCA_021827225.1). The sequence continues at coordinate 69 of JAKAXG010000516.1, forward strand.
CCGGGCCGCCGCGGCCACCGAGACGATGACCGCCGCCGGGGCGCCGGCGGGCGCGGCCAGCGGCGAGCCGGACCGGCTCGAGGACCTGGGCCGCTTCGTCATGGAGTGGTTCCCGGAGGTGGCGGCCCCGCTCTACGGCCGGGACTGGTCCTACGACCTGGCCGACCTGGCCGCCTTCGTGCGTGCCCACGCCTCGGACGGCACCCTGGACGGGTCCATCGGGCCCGGGCCGGCGGGGGCGGAGGCCTACCTGGCCGTGCGGGGTAGCGGCCACGCCGCCGGCCTCCCGCTGATCTATCCCTCCCGCCGGTCGACGCTCGAGCCGCTCCTGGACAGCCTGGCCCACGACCTGGGGTTCCTGGTCGCCGAGCGGGCCCGCAGCGAGCGGCCCGATCTGCGCTGGCAGCTGTCCCGGCGGCGGGTCGCACCCGGCCGCGCCGCCGCCGCCGAGGGCGTCCCGGTGCTGGAGCCCGAGGGGCAGCCCGAGCAGGTGAGCGCCCTGTGGACCTTCCCGCCGATCCCCGCCCAGACGCTGCTGCACCGGGCGCTGGTTCAGCCGGGGACCCCGCGCTGGGACACTGAGCAGCGCTGGCTGCTCTGGGACTGCCACCAGACGCTCGTGACCGGACGTCCCTCCGGCCGCTCCGCCGGCCGCCGTTGAGGCCCGGCCGCCGCCGGCCGCCGTTGAAGCCCGGCGGGTCCGGCCCGGCGGGTCCGGCGGGGGTAGGTCCGCCGGCCGCCGTTGAGGCCCGGCGGTCCCGGAGGGCTCGGATCAGCGGCCGCCGGCCCCCAACGCGGCGACCACGTCGGTCAGCTGCCCGGGGAGCAGGGGCTTGGTCAGGAACCGGTCCGCTCCCGCCCCGAAGCACCGGCGCTCCAGGTCCCGGTCGTCGCGGGCGGTCAGGATGACAACAGGCAGCTCCGGACGGGTGCCCTTCAGCTGCCGGCAGACCTCCACGCCATCCATCCCCGGCATCATCACGTCCAGGAGGACGGCGTCAGGCTCGACGGCTTCCACCACCCCCAGGCCGAGCGGGCCGGTGAGCGCCTCGTACACGAGGTAGCCGTCCATCTCCAGGATGGCCCGCAGGAGATTGACCACCGACTTCTCGTCATCGATGACGACAACCGTGCCCCGGGCCGTCGGCTCGTCGAACTCCATGTCACCCCTGTCGGTTCCCCCACCTGCGGACGTACAGGTGCGTCTGGGACGAAGTATCGTCAGTCCATCGGCACATCTGAAGAGGCGGCGCAGAGGAGGAAACCCGACCCGCCGGCCGTGGCCGGACAGAAAAAGAGGCCCCCGGAGGGGCCTCTCGAGCGGAAGTCCGCCGCAACTCCGCAATTGAATCACTACCCGGCCGGGCGGCCCGACAAACCGGACCAGCGCCACCGGGCGGGGGGCGGCGCAGACCGGGAGGCGGGGCGGGGGATCCTTTTTCCGACCGGGAGATCGGGGCATGACGCGGCTAGTGCGGCCCGTTTGCGGGGGATACACTGGTGGTTCGCGCCCGTGCCGTCGGTCGAGTGTGGAGGTGATGGTTGCCTGACGTAGCAGGCGTCGGACGGTCACCTGGCTTCGATGCGCCGGCTGTACTGCAGTTGTTCGACTCCGCCCCCGTCGCCATGGTGGTGGTGCGCGGCGAGCAGCACCTGCTCGAGCTGGGGAACGCCGAGTTCCGCCGGGTGGTGGGTCACGACCGCTGGCGGGGTCGGCCGCTCCGGGAGGCCCTGGTCGTGGTCGACGCCGACCACTTCGTCGAGGTCCTCGACGGCGTCCGGGTCAGCGGGCAGCCGGTGACCGAGCGGGAGACGCCGGTGCACCTGGCCGGCGCCGGGGAGGTTGCCGGCCGGGTGTTCTACGACTTGTTCTACCAGCCAATCCTCGGCCCTTCCGGCGAGGTCGACGCCATCCTGGTGGCCGGCACCGACGCCACCGACCGGGTGGCCAGCCGGATGGAGGCGGAGCGGACGGTGGGGGTCCTCTCCGGCCAGAGCGGGGTGTTGGAGCGCATCGTCACCGGCGACCCGCTGCCCGAGGTGCTGGAGGCCCTGGTCCTGATGATCGAGCAGCGGTCGGGCGACGGGGTGCTCGGTTCGATCCTGCTGCTCGACGACGACGGGGTCCACCTGCGCCACGGGGCCGCCCCCAGCCTGCCCGCCGAGTACAACGCCGCCATCGACGGGGTGGCCATCGGCGCGAAGGTCGGCTCCTGCGGCACGGCCGCCTACCGGGGCGAGCAGGTGATCGTGGAGGACATCGCCTCCGACCCGCTGTGGGAGGACTACCGGGACCTGGCCGCCGCCGCCGGGCTGCGGGCCTGCTGGTCCACGCCCGTCGTCGGCGGCGACGGCAGGCTCGTCGGCACGTTCGCCATGTACTACCGCCAGCCCCGCAAGCCGTCCTCCGAGGACCTGGCCCTGATCGACCTCTTGGTGCGCACCGCGGCGGTGGCCATCGACCGGAGCCGGACGGACCGCCAGCGCGACGCCGCCCTGGAGCAGGAGCGGGCGGCCCGGGCGGAGCTGGAGCGGGCGCTGTCGGACCTGAACTTCGTGCTCGACACCACCACCGACATCGCCCTGAGCCTGGACCTGAACCAGACCCTGCAGGACCTGGCCCGCCGGGCGGTACCGGTCCTGGGCGACGTCTGCCTGATAGACGTGGCCGACGGGGACGACATCCGCCGGGCGGCGGTGGCCGTCAGCGATTCGCTCGATCCCCGCTCGGCCGCCGAGCTGGCCGGCTACCCCCCGGAGCGGGGCGGCCAGCACCCGGCGGTCGTGGTCATCGAGTCCGGCCAGCCGCAGTGGTCGAGGCAGATGACCCCCGAGTTCCTCGAGGCGACCACCAGGGACGAGCGCCATCTCGAGGACGTCCGCAGGCTGGGCTTCGAGTCCTACGTGTCGGTCCCCCTCCAGGCCCGGGGCCACACCTTCGGCGCCCTCACCTTGGTGTCGTCGGGTTCGGGACGGCGCTACGCCGAGCGGGAGGTGGTCCTGGCCGCCGATCTGGGCCGCCGGGTGGCGCTGAGCATCGACAACATCTCGGTCTACCAGAGCGCCCGGGAGGCCGAACGGCGGGTGGCGGTGGTGGCCAAGGCGGGGGTGGCGCTCACCTCGTCGCTGGACCTGGCCACGGTCATCGACCGGCTGGGCCGGCTGCTCGTCGAGGAGTTCGCCGAGCACTGCGAGATCCGGGTCAGAAGCGACGGCCACTGGTGGCTGCGCAGCTTCTCCGCCGGCGGGTCCACCCCACTGGTCCAGGACGACGACCTTCCGGTGGCGGTGGCCGAGGCGGTGCGGGGGCGGACCATCCGTCACCTGGGCGAGGACCTGCAGGCCGGTTTCGCCCCTGGGCTGGATCCCGGTTCGGGGTGGCGGTCCGCGCTGGTCATGCCGTTGTTGGCCCGCAACGACATCGTGGGCGTGATCTCCCTGGCCAAGCCGGCCGATCACGAGGGCAAGCAACTCCCGCTCGACACCGTCGAGGTCATCGCCGGCCGGGCGGCCCTGGCCATCGACAACGCCATCCTGTTCGGGCAGGAGCGCAGCATCGCCGAGGCCCTGCAGCGCAGCCTCCTGCCCGACCGGCTCCCGGCCATCGACGGGATCGCGGCGGCGGCCCGCTACCAGCCGGCGGGGCCCCACAGCGAGGTGGGCGGGGACTGGTACGACATCCTGCCCCTCCCGCGCGGCCGCGTCGGGGTGGTCATCGGCGACGTGATGGGCAGGGGGATCAGCGCAGCGACGGTCATGGGCCAGCTGCGGAACGGTCTGCGGGCGCTCGCCATCAGGGACACCGACCCGGTGGAGACCCTGTCGGTGCTGAACCAGCTGATCAGCTCCGGCGACGACTGCCCGCTGGCCACCGTGCTCTACGCCGTCCTCGACCCCGAGCAGCGCACCCTCACCATGACCAACGCCGGCCACTGCCCGGCCCTGCTGCGCCGCCAGGAGCGCACCCACCTGCTCGAGCACGGCGCCGGTCCCCCGCTGGGCGCGGTGGCCGAGCCGAGCTGGACGCAGTCCACGTGCGACATCCGCCCCGGCGACTTCCTCGTCGCCTACACCGACGGGCTGATAGAGACCCGCCA
>JAKAXG010000517.1 GCA_021827225.1 Actinomycetes bacterium
CCAGGGCCGGGACCGCAGGCTCCCCCGGCATCCGGCCGGGCTGGGTCGGCGGGCCCTCCATCAGGTCCACCACCACGGTGACGTCGCAGGAGCCGGCGTTGGACACGTACAGCCGGCCCTCGTCGGGATCGACCGCCACGTCCCCGGGGCCGTCACCTACCGGAATGCGGCCCCAGACCGAGTAGTCCTCCGCTCCGATGACGCTGACGCTGCCAGCACCGCGGTTGACGGCGTACACCCGGTCACCGGCCGGCAGCAACCCGACCGGGGCCCGCTCGACCGGGACCCGGCCGGTGACGACCAGGCGGTCGAGGTCGATCACCGCCAGCTCGCTGGTCAGGGAGTTGGCCACGTACCCGACTCCCCGGGGCGGGTCGACGCAGATCTTGCACGGAGCCTCCCCCACCGGGATGGTGGTGACGGTCCGGTCCAGGCGGGTGTCGATGACGGTGACGGACCGGTCACCGAAGTTGGCCACGTAGGCCCGGTCGCGCCCCTCGTCCACCGCGATGCTCCCGGACGCGAAGGCGGCCGGGGCGGTGGCCAGCGCCTCGAGGGTGTCGGCGTCCACCACCGTGACGGTCCCCTCGGCGGTGTTGCCGCACAGCACCTTGCGCCGGGCCACGTGGATACCGGCGCCGGCGCAGTACTCACCGACGGGAATCCGGCCGACCACCTCCAGGCTGTCGGCGTCCACCACCGACATGGTGGCGCTGCGGGCGTCGGTGGTGAAGATGCGGTCGCGGACCGGGTCGTGGACCACGGCGATGGGCTCCGTGCCCACCGGGACGGTGGCCTCGACCCGGAGGGTGTCCATGTCCAGCACGGCCAGCCAGTTGCTGCGGGAGCACACGACGTAGCAGCGCCGCCGGACCGGGTCGATCACCACCCCCTCGGGGCCCATCCCCACCTCTATGTCGGCCACCGTCCTGTAGGCGGGTGACCCACCACCTGCTGCCGATGGTTCTGCACCAGCGATCTCGTGGCCGTCTGCGGGATCCTCGGTGAAGTGGTCGTTGCTCACTGGTACTACTGGCACCTGGGTTCTATAGGAGGAAAGGTTCGCTAGGCAGTTACCCGGAAAGCTCGCCGCTACTCAGCCGGCCCGGGACACGCCGACCTCAGAGCAGCACCGAGAGCAGGGCGGCGCCCAGCAGGGCACAGACGACCACCCCGGCGGCGACCGCTCCCACCACCCGCCAGGACAGATCCCGACCCACCATGACCATGGACGGGAGGGACACGGCCGGCAGGGCGATCAGGACCGCCCCCTCCACCCCGGAGGTGAAGCCGGCCGCCACCAGGGCCGCCATCACCGGGATCTCGGCCCCGGTCGGGATCACGAGGACGGTGCCGGCCGCAGCTGCGATGAGCACGGCCGCGAAGCCCCAGCTGGAAGCCGAGTGGCCGAGCGGCAGGAGCCAGCCCCTCAGCGCCCCGACGCCCAGGACCACTACGAGGTACTCCGGCACCAGGACCACGGCCAGCCGGGCCAGCGCCCGGAGGAAGCGGGACACAGCCAGCCCGTCCGTCGGTGCCGGATCCGGCGGCACCAGCGGCAACCGTCGCAGGCGGCGGGCGGGGCCGGCTCCGACGGGCACCAGCCGGTCAGGGCCCAGGCGGGGGACCAGGAGGGACGCCCCGGCGACCAGCACGGAGCCGACCAGCACCCGGGTTACGACGAACTGCCACGGCAGAACCAGTGCCAGAAAGACCAGTACCGCCGGGTTGAGCAGCGGATTGGCCAGCCAGTAGGCCAGCGCCGAGGAGCGCGACGCTCCGGACCGGCGGAGGGAATTGGTCACCGGGGCGGCACAACAGGTGCACATGAAGGACGGGAGGGCAGCCAGCGTCCCGGCCAGAGCGCCCCGCACGCCCCCGGGACCGAAGGCCCGCCGGAATGTCCCGGGCGGCAGCAGGGCCTGCACTCCCGCCCCGATCAGCAAGGCGGCCACCAGCGCCACCCAGACAGAGCGCCCGTAGACCACGGTGAAGTGCCAGGCATGCGACCACGAGGGAGCGGCACCCGGCGCTCCGGCGGCCCCCAGTATGGAGTGGCCCGGGTAGACATGATTGGCCGATACGTCGGCGATCTTGCCGGCGTAGGGCCACCACTTGGCCCACGTCTCGCCGGCCACGAGCACCGCGGCGAAGGCGACCAGCGAGGCCCCAGCGGCCAGGCGACCCCGGGGGGCGGGTGGTCGGAGGGTTCCCAAGGATGGCGCTGTGGTCACCGCCGTCACATATCCCGGTCCACGGAATCCAAACCACCCCGGTCGGGCGGGGACGCGACCGGTCGGCAGCCCGCCTACACCAGCGGCCGCCGCCCGCCGAAGATGGCGTGGTCGAGCTCCTTCCAGTACACGTCCACTCCCTCGAAGCCGGCCGACCGCAGGAAGGCCAGCTGCGGGTCCAGCCCGATGATGTGGCGGATGTGGTTCTCCCAGCGGACCTGCTCCTCCGGGGTCCGGTTGGCCCGCTTGGCCGCGGCGGTGGGGTCGCGCCGGTCCTGGACCCGCAGCCACTCCTCCTCCACCGCCGGGTCGCCGCCCGACACCGGGTCGTAGTTGAAATACCAACCGCCGGGCTCGAGCCGCTCCAGAACCTCCCGGAACAGGCCCTGCTTGCGGTCGTCGGTCAGGTGGTGGACGCAGAGCGAGGAGATGACCGCCTGCAGGCCGGCAGCCAGGTCGTCAGGCCACCGGCCGGCCGCCATGTCGAGCTCGACGTAGCGGTAACGCCCCTCGTAATCGGCCAGGGCCCGGCGACCCTCGTCCATCATCTGCGGCGAGTAGTCGGCCAGCACCGCGCTGGCCCGGGGGTAGCGGTCCAGTACCGCCCGGGAGGCGGCGCCGGTCCCGGCGCCCAGGTCCACGAACGTGAAGCTCTCCTCCTCGGCGAAGGGCAGCAGCTCGGCCATCAGGCGGCGGGGCCGGACCCGGGACCGCTCCCTCTCGTCGGCCGTGGCCACCCACTGCGCCACGCTGGCATCGGACTTCCAGACCGCGGCGTTCGATTCCGAGCTGTCGACCATGGCCTCAAGGTAGGCGGGGCCCGGCACCGGCGCTATTCGGGTCGGCCGGGGCGCGGCGCCCGCCGCCGCCGCCCCCGGCCGACCCGCATCAGCCCTTGCGGATCACGTAGCGCCAACCGCCGGACGCGTCCTCGGTGGCCAGCAGTTCATGACCCATGTCCCGGGCCCACGCCGGGATGTCCCGGCAGCTGCCGGGATCGGTGGCCTCGATGGCGAGCACCTGGCCCGGGTCGATCCGGTCTATGCCCTTGCGGGCCATCACCACGGGCATGGGGCAGCTCTTGCCTCTGGCGTCGACGACCAGGTCTACGTCCATGTTCCGGCGTTCCTTTCGGATTGTGTCCAAATAACTGTCAGATGAACAGGTTGATGGAGGAGCGGCTCATCTCCGAAAGGGCGGTGGCCGCCCCGACCGGCTCCCCTACGCCCTCCACCAGGTCCTTGACCCCGATGCCGAGCAGGTCCATGGTCATCTGGCAGGGCCAGAGATTGACGTCCAGGTCCCGGCACACCTGCAGCAGCTCCGTCGGCGACGCCACCTGGTGGCGGTCGGCGAGCATGCGCATCATCTTCGGTCCGGCCCCGCCCATGTTGAGCTTGGAGAGCTTCATACGCGACAACCCCGGCGCGTTCATCACCGCCAGCATCTTCGTCATCCAGTCCTCACCGGTGAGGCGGCGCTCCTCGCGCACCAGGCTGAACAGCCCCCAGAACGTGAAGAAGATGGTCACCTCCATCCCGTACGCGGCGCCGGTGCTGGCCAGGATCAGCTGCGGCCACACCCGGTCCAGGTCGCCACTCCAGGCCACCATGGTCATCTTCTGGACGGAGCCGTTGCCGGCGCCGGATTCCTCTTCTGTCACGGAACGACCCCCCGGTAGTCCGTACTAGCGAACATCTGCATGTTCGCATATGGTGTGACAAAGGTCAACCCTCGGGGGAGGAACAACCATGACCGAACAGGTGGATGCTCTGCAGCTCTGGAGAGGGCTGAGCGACGGAACCATTCCAGCGGTGCTGGACCTGCGCAATCCCGATGACGTGGCGGCGGCACCGATCGAGGGACCACCCGGGACCCGGGTCGTGACCGAACCGCTGTGGCGGGTGCTCGACGACCCGGCCGCCACGGC
>JAKAXG010000518.1 GCA_021827225.1 Actinomycetes bacterium
GCCACGATCACCCCGCTGGCGATGCCCGGGAGGGCCGTCGGTAGGAGGATGCGCCGCAGCGTGGCGGAGCGGGGCATGCCGAGGCCGGCGCCGCCCTCCCTGAGGGTGGTCGGCACCTGGCGCAGCGCCACCTCGGTGGTCTTGACGATGTAGGGCATCACCAGCACCGACAGGGCTATCACCGCGGCCAGGAGGGAGTACCCCCAGTGGAACTGCACCACCAGGGTGAGGTAGGCGATGTAGCCGATCACGATCGAGGGCATCCCGGCCAGGATCTCCGAGAAGAAGCGCAGCAGCTTCTCCGAGCGGCCGGTGGCGAACTCCGCCAGGTACACCCCGGCGGCCACGCCGATGGTGCCGGCGACGACCAGCACCCCGAGCAGCAGCAGAAGAGTGCCGAGGATGGCGTTCTGCAGGCCCTGCCCGTTGGTCCGCTGGGTGAAGAGCTGCCACCCGAGCGACGGCAGCGCCTGGTGGAACACGCTCACCAGCACCGATATGGACGGGGCCGCGATCAGGAGGAAAGCCAGCCCGCAGACCAGCCAGAAGGCCCGGTCGGTGATACGGCGTCGGGTCTGCACCGCCTACACCCCCCGCCCGACCGGCAGGCCGGCGTCGGAGAAGCGCCGGGCCACCAGGCGGCCGGCGAAGTTGGTGAGCAGGGTCAGGGCCAGCAGCACCAGACCCACCTCCGCCAGGGCGTGGAGGGCCATGCCGGTGGAGTCGGTGAGGGCGCTGTCGAGGAAGGCGGCGATGGTGGCCGACATGGTGGAGAACGGGGCGAAGATGCTGTGCGGGTAGATGTTGAGGGCGTCGCCGCTGATCACCAGCACGGCGATGGTCTCTCCGAGGGCCCGGGCCCAGCCCAGGATGGCCGCGGCCACCAGCCCGGTGCGGATGTAGGGGAGGGTGACGAAGCGTACGGTCTCGGTGCCGGTGAGCCCGAGGGCGTAGGCGCCCTCCTTCGACACGGCCGGCACCGCCCTGACCAGCTCCCTGGTCACCGAGGCGACGATCGGGATGATCATCACCGCCAGCACGATGGAGGCGGTGAGCAGGCCCTGACCGGCGCCGGTCGGGCCGTCGAACCAGGGGATCCCGAGGGCGGCGATCCAGCGGAACACGGTGCGTGACAGCACCGGGCCGAAGGTGTAGACGCCCCACAGCCCGAACACGACGCTGGGGATGCCGGCCAGCAGCTCGAGGAACACCCCGAGGGCACCCTGCAGTCGCTGGGGCATCTTCTCGACCAGGAGGATGGCCCCTCCGACGGCCACCGGGACGGCCAGGATCAGGGCGATCAGCGAGGAGACCACCGTCCCGAACAGCAGCGGGAGCACCCCGAAGGTGGCGCCGTGGGCCGCCTTGTAGCCGTTCTTGACCTCCACGCTGCCGTACAGGTTGCCCATGGTGAACTTCTTCGTGGTGAAGAAGTGGCCCCCGTTGAACACCACGGCCGGGTAGGCCGACTTGACCATCTCGTAGGCCAGGAACACCAGCGCCGCCGTGGGCACGAGCGCGGCGACGGCCAGGAGGGCCCGCAGGGCCCGGTCCTGGCCGGTGAGTTCCGAGAGGCGCCGGGCGCGGGCCGACAGGACTGATCCTGCCGGCCCGCGCCGCTCTTCAACCGCCGCAGTCATGTCAGCTGATGGAGGCGATGGCCTTCTGGACCTGGGGGATCACGCTCGTGGGCAGGCCCACGAAGTGCTCCTTGGCCAGATAGGTCGGGGTGCTCCCGCCCGAGGGGTCGATGGCGAAAGACAGGAAGTCGCGCAGGGCCTGGGCGGTGTCGCTGCTGGACTGCTTGTTCTTCACGATGATGTACTCGAAGTTGACGATCGGGTAGGACTGGGCGCCCGGCTCGTAGATGAGCGGGGCGGCCAGGCTGGCCGGGATGCTGGTGGCGCCGGCGCTGACCGCAGCGCCGACGGTCGAGGCGTCGGCCTGCACGTAGTTGCCGGCCTTGTTCTGCAGCTCGGCCTCGCCGAGGCCGGCGCTCTTGGCCGCGTCCTCGGAGCTGATGCCGATGTAGGCGATGCAGCCGGGCGTGGCCTTGCAGGTCTGCACCATGCCGGGGTTGCCGTTGGCGGTGAGCTCGTTGGACACGGCCGGCCAGGTGACGCTGGTACCGAAGGCCGGGCCGTTGTTCCACGCCGAGTTGGTGGCCGACAGGAAACTGGTGAAGATGAAGGTGTCACCCGAGGCGTCCACCCGCCGGACCGGGACGATGGTGGTCGCCGGCAGGCTGACCCCGGGGTTGAGGGCGGCGATGGCCGAGTCGTTCCACTTGGTGATCTTGCCCTGGTAGATCTGGGCGATGACGTCGCCGGTCAGCTTCAGGTTGCTGACGCCGGGGACGTTGTAGTTGACCGCCTGGGAGGAGATGGCGATGGGGATGTTGAGCAGCCCCGGGTTGCTGGAGGCCTGGGAGGTGCTCAGGTAGGCGTCCGAGCCGCCGAGCTGGGTGGTGCCGGCGATGGCGTCGCTGATGCCCTTGCCCGAGCCGCCTCCGGAGGGGGCCAGCGTCACGTTGGAGTACTGCGAGTGCAGCGGGTCCACCAGCTCCTGCAGGAAGGGGTAGAGCAGGGTGGAACCCGACTCGTTGAGGGTGACGGCCGAGGCGGGGTTGCCCAGGCTCATGTTGGCGCTGCCGCCGGCCGAGGATCCGGTGGAGGGCGCGGCGGTGGAGGCGCTGCCGCTCGAGGACACCGTGGTGGGCGAGCTGGTCTTCGTGGAGGAGGATCCGCAGGCGGCTGCGGCGATGGGGACGACGAGTACCAGCGGGATGAGGCGCTTCAAGGAATTTCCCTTTCTGTAGGTCGTGGGCTGTTGGGGGGTTCCGCCTGGCGCGAACCCCGGTGCGCCGTTCGCACCCGTCCAGGACCACGGTTTGTTGCTTCGATGCGGTCACCCTAGGGACGTCGGGTGAACTGGCCTCCACCGGAAAGTGAACGGAACCTGAACAGTCCGCGAAACCATTGCCGTAACCGGATTGGGAAGCGGCCGCGCCGGGTCGGGACGCGCCTAGCCTCGGACCAGATATGAACACCTGGTTCGGTCGTCGGACCGTCACGGAAGCCGAGCCGCCGCCGGAGGGGACCATCCCGGCGGAGCCCTCGCCGGCGGAGATCCACGCCCGGCGGCTCGAGGCCGCCCTCGACGGCATCGGGGAGGGGATAGTCATATGCGACGGTCAGGGTGAGACGGTGTTCCGCAACGCCGCCGCCGACCGGCTGGTCACCCCCCGCCCCAGCGAGGCCCTGGTGGCCCAGGCCGTCTCGGAGGCCATCGACGAGGCCCTCGCCGGAGGCCGGCCCCAGCGACGCCTGGATCTCATCTCACCGACCCGGCGCAGCCTGTCCATCCGGGCCTTCCCGATGGACGGTGTGGACGGGGCGGTGGCGGTGGTGGAGGACATCTCCGAGCGGCTCCGCCTGGAGGCCGTCCGCCGGGATTTCGTGGCCAACGTGAGCCACGAGCTGAAGACCCCGACCGGGGCCCTGACCCTGCTGGCCGAGACCCTCGACGGCGAGTCGGACCCCCAGGTCCTGGCCCGGCTGGCCCGGCGCATGGGCGGCGAGGCCGAGCGGCTGGGGCGCATCATCGACGACCTGCTGGACCTGTCGCGCATAGAGGCCAACGAGACCCCCCAGGCCACGCTGGTGCCCGTCGGTGAGGTCGTGGTGGAGGCGGTCCAGTCCCTGCGCCCCGTGGCCGCCGGCCTCGAGGTCACGCTGCGGGTGGGCGAGGTGCCCCCCGGCCTGGTGGTGGCCGGCGACCGGCGGGACCTGATGTCGGCCGTGGCCAACCTGGTGGACAACGCCATCAAGTACTCCGAGGCCGGCGGGGTGGTCGAGGTGGCGGTCCAGCGCCACGGATCGGAGATAGCGGTGACGGTCGCCGATCAGGGGGTGGGCATACCGGCCCGGGACATGGAGCGCATCTTCGAGCGCTTCTACCGGGTGGACCGGGCCCGGTCGCGGGCCACCGGCGGCACCGGCCTGGGCCTGTCCATCGTCCGCCACGTGGCCGCCAACCACGGCGGCCGGGTCCGGGTGGAGTCGGTGGAGGGGTCGGGCAGCACATTCACTCTCGAACTGCCGGCGGCAGGAGCTGCACATGGTCATGACTGACACCATCTCGGTGCTGGTGATCGAGGA
>JAKAXG010000519.1 GCA_021827225.1 Actinomycetes bacterium
GGACAGGGCCTCCCACCTGCGGTTTCGCGTCGAAGTGGGCCGGGGCGGATTTGAACCACCGAAGCTTGCGCGGCAGATTTACAGTCTGCTCCCTTTGGCCACTCGGGCACCGACCCAGGGAGTGGAAAGAATAGCCCAGTCCGACAGGTGATCGGCAACTGCGCCGCTTAGCGTTGGGCGCATGGGAGCATCCCGGCGTTTCAGGTTGGCGAGGACCGTCGCGGTGGCTGCGGTAGCCCTGGTGGCACTGTACGCCTGGGCGACCAGCGGCGGCAGCCGCGGGGCGGGCGGCCCCAGGCAGGGCCGGACCGCCTCGGCGCCGGGCTCGAGCACGGCCCCCTCATCGAGCACGTCCACCTCCACCGAGCCCCCCACCACCGTCGCGGCCACGGACCCGGTGTACCCGGTCGCGGTGGCGTACCTGACGCTGGCGGCCCACAACCTGGCCGGGACCCCGGTGACCATCCCCACGACCGTCTGGTATCCCAGCGGGTCGACCGGTCCGTTCCCGCTCGTCGTCTTCTCCCCCGGCTACCAGATCGCCCCGCTGGCCTACGAACCTCTCACCACGGCCTGGGCGGCGGCCGGGTACGTGGTGGCGGAGCCGACCTATCCCGACACCGCCCCCGGCGCCCCGCCGATCGAGACCGACATGGTGAACCACCCGAGCGAGCTGGCCCAGGTGATCACCACCCTGGTGAGCGGCGGGACCAGCGTGTCGCCGCTCATCAACCGGGCGGAGGTCGGCCTGGCCGGCCAGTCCGACGGCGGGGACGTGAGCCTGACGGCGGCGGCCAACTCGGCTTACCGGATCCCCGGCATCAAGGCCCTGGTCGTGCTGTCGGGGGCCGAGCAGAAGCTGTTCGGGGGCTCGTACTTCAGCGGAGGCAACCCGCCCCTGCTGGCGGTCCAGGGCGACCAGGACCCGATCAACCCCCCCGGGTGCAGCCAGCAGCTCTACGACGGAGCCGCCGCGCCCCGCTACTACCTCGACATTCCCGGCGCCACCCACCTGTCGGCCTACACCGCCGCCGGGCCGGAGCTGAGCGCAGTGCAGGGCGTTACGATCGCGTTCCTCGACGGGTATCTGAAGGGCATGACATCGCGCCTGGCCCAGCTGACCCAGCTCGGCTCGGTGCCCGGGGTCAGCACCCTCATCACCTCGACCCCGGTCCCGATCACCGGCTCCTGCCTGGGAGCCCCGCCCGGGGAGTGAGAATCCTCCTGACCAACACATCTTCCTCACATGAAGATCTGCCTACCCTTGGCGGCGTGAAGCTCGAAAGCTCCAAGGGACCCGGAACGCTGCGAACCCTCCACCAGGAGCGGACATGGAGCAGGCGGGCCGCCGAATGGGACCACTCATCCATGCCCGGACTGGAGAAGATCGCAGCGGCGGTCGTCAACGAGGCCGGGTCCGTCGACGGCGCCGACGTGGTCGACCTGGGCTGCGGCAGCGGCCAGCTGTCGCTCGGCCTGGCCGCCCGGGCCAAGTCCGTGATCGCGGTCGACTTCAGCGCCCAGATGCTGGCCCTGCTGGAAGAGAGGGCGGCGGCGTCCGGGCTCACCAACGTCAAGGCGGTCCGCTCCACCCTTCAGGCCCTCGACCTGCCCGAGAACAGCGTGGACGTCATCGTCACGAACTACGCCCTTCACCACCTCCAGCACAAGGAGAAGGCCGCCCTGCTGGCCAAGGCGGCGGTCTGGCTGCGCCCGGGAGGGCGCATCGTCATCGGCGACATGATGTTCGGTCTGGCCGCCGACTCCGAGAGCCGCCAGATCATCGCCCGCAAGGTCTCCACCATCGCCCGGCGGGGGCCGGCCGGCCTGTGGCGCATCGCCAAGAACGGCTGGAAGATCTTCGTGGCCAAGGAGGAGGTGCCGGCGCCGATCGGCATGTGGGAGCAGATGCTCACCCGTGCCGGGTTCACCTCGATCCGCTCCGAGCGGATCGTCGCTGAAGCGGCACTGGTCAGTGCACAGCTGCCGGGTGGGGACGGCGAGCGCCGTTCCTGAGGTGCCGCGTAACGCGCAGACAGGACGGTCCCTAAACTCACCGTTTCGGTGACGGCAGATTCCGGGCGGAACCCCCAACTCCGGTTACAGATCCTCATCATCACGGTGGTGGTCCTGTTCATCGCCCTGTTCGCCCGCCTGTGGTCACTGCAGGTGATCAACCGGGTCCAGGCGCACCTGACCGCGGTGGACAACGGCACCCGCATCATCCAGACCCCCGCACCGCGGGGCCTGATCCTCGATCGCAACGGCCACGTTCTGGTGGGCAACGTCTCCGAGCCCGTGATCGAGGTGGACAGCCAGACGGCCTTCACCCACCCCCACATGCTCGGCCGGCTCTCCGCCCTGCTCGGGATGACCGTCCCCCAGCTGAAGGCGGCGATCAACAACCTTCGCTACAGCCCCTACGCCCCCGTACCGGTGATGCCGGACCCGTCCCCTGACCAGATCCTCCACATCCAGGAGTACCAGAGCAGCTTCCCCGGGGTGACGGTCAGCACCGAGACGGTCCGCACGTACAGCCCCGAGGGGAAGGCGGCGGCCAACATCGTCGGCTACGTGGGCACCATCGACGCCGCCGAGTACCAGAAGCTGAAGAGCAAGGGCTACCAGCCCAACTCGCAGATCGGCCAGGCGGGGGTCGAGGCGACCTACGAGTCGGTGCTGCGGGGCACCCCGGGGGTCACCGAGGTCCAGGTGAACTCGGCCGGCCAGGTGCTGAGCACCCTCCACACCACCCCGCCCATCCCGGGGAACAACCTGCGGCTGACCATCGACGGGAAGCTGCAGATGTACGCGGAGCAGACGCTGGCCCAGGAGACGGCGATCAAGCGGACCCAGAACGCCGGCGACGGCAGCGGCAACTTCCGGGCCAACAGCGGTGCCGTGGTGGTCGAGGACCCCCACAACGGCCAACTGCTGGCCCTGGCCACCTACCCGCAGTTCGACCCGGCCCAGTTCGTCGGCGGTATCAGCGCCGCCAACTACGCCGCCCTCACGTCACCGTCGAGCCACTATCCGCTCGACAACCGGGCCATCGGCGGCCAGTACTTCCCCGGCTCGACCTTCAAGCTGGTGACCGCCACCGCCGGGCTGATCTCCGGTGACATAACGCCGACCTCCATATTCAACGATGTCGGCGGCGGCATCACGGTGGGCGGCCACTTCTTCGCCAACGACGGGCACCAGTCCTTCGGCCCGGTCTCGCTGCCGTTCGCCATCACCGTGTCCGACGACGCCTACTTCTACACGATCGGCGAGAACCTCTACAGCAACCCGGCCAAGTACGGGAAGAACACGTTCCAGAAGGTCGCGGCGGACTACGGGTTCACCAGGCTGAGCGGGATCAAGCTGCCCGGCGAGGCGACCGGCTACGTCCTCAGCCCCCAGTCCAAGGCCAAGCTGCACAAGCTCTACCCCAAGGCCTACCCCTACGGCACCTATTACACCGGCGACGCCATCCAGTCGGCCATCGGCGAAGAGGACGTGGCCGTCACCCCGCTGCAGATGGCCAACGCCTACTCCGCCTTCGCCAACGGCGGCACCCTGTACCGGCCGAGCGTGGCCCTCGACGTCGAGACGTCGAGCGGCAAGGTGATCAAGACCTATGCCCCGGTGGTGCTCAACAAGACCCCGCCGCTCACCCCCAGCGAGCGGGCGGCCATGATCGCCGGCTTCGTGGGTGTCACCACCAACCCCCTGGGAACCGCCTACGGTTCGTTCGGCAAGTACAACTATCCGATCCAGGTCGCCGGCAAGACCGGCACCGCCCAGGTGGTATCGGGCATCCCCCACACCTCACCGCTCTACAAGCAGACGACTTCAGTGTTCACCTCTTTCGCACCGGCATACTCACCCCAGTACGTGGTGGACTGCTTCATCCCCCAGGGCGGCTACGGCGCTGATGCCTCCGCTCCGGTGGTACGACAGATCTACGATGTGCTTTTCCACCAGCCGATACTCCCCACGCCGGTCAGCGGCTATTGACAGATGCCTAGAACAACCCGCATGGCGCTGCTGGCGCTGGTCGCACTGATAGCCGCTGCCGCCGTCTACGTGGCCACCAGCCGCAACTCGCCCTCCCGGCACACCTCGGCGTCCGTCACCTCCCAGTCCAGCGCCACCACCACCACCGATCCCCC
>JAKAXG010000520.1 GCA_021827225.1 Actinomycetes bacterium
TCAAACGGGAGGGAGTAACCGATATGAGAAGTCCGAGTTGGCTCCGGCGCGCCGCGGCGCCGGCGGCCCTGGTGGTGGCCGCCCCGCTGGCGGCCAGCGGGTTCAGCGCCGGCGGCGCCGGGACCGTGCCCGCCTTCAGCCCCATGGCCGAGCGGGCCCCGGTGTCCGCCGCCCATCCCGCCGGGTCCGCCACGTCCACCTGCCAGACCCCGGCCCCTACTGTCGACTTCAGCCCCATCCACTGCTACACCCCGGCCCAGATCGACGCCGCCTACGGCATCGAGCAGGTCCACGCAAGCGGGCTGATGGGCCAGAAGCAGACCATCGTGCTGGTCGACTCCTACGGCTCCCCCACCGCCGCCAACGACATCGACTACTTCGCCAAGAGCTTCGGCCTGCCCAAGCCGGACTTCAGCGAGGTGTACCCGCTGGGCCAGCCCGACTACAGCAACGCCAACGCCAACTCCAGCGGCCTGTCCGGACCGGCGGCCGCCGCCGGCTGGGCGGGGGAGGCCACCCTGGACATCGAGTGGGCCGACGCCGTGGCCCCCGACGCCCACATCGTCCTGCTGGCCACCCCGCCGGCCGAGACGGAGGGCGTCCAGGGGATCCCCAACATGATGAAGGCCATCCGCTGGGCCATCGACACCTACCCGAAGGGGACGGTGTTCTCCATGTCCTTCGGCGCCGACGAGTCGTCGTTCGGCAGCTCCGCCGCCTCGCAGTTCGCCCGCTTCGACCAGACCTTCCAGGCCGGCATCGCCAGGGGCGACACCTTCTTCTCCTCGGCCGGCGACAGCGGCACCACCGGCACCATGAAGCAGCACAAGGAGAGCGCCACGGCGCCCAACCCGACGGTGAGCTATCCCAACGACTCCCCCTACGTGACCTCCGTGGGCGGCACCCAGCTGCAGTACGGCTGGACGTGGGATCCCACCTCCAACGTGCCGTTCACGGCTAACGGCTTCAACCCCGCCTATTTCAACTCGACCCCGGCGGGCAACAGCGAGGCGGTGTGGAACGAGAGCTGGCTGCCGGCCGCCACCGGCGGCGGGGTCAGCGCCGTCTACCCCCGGCCCAGCTGGCAGGACGGGGTCCTGTCCGGCGCCGGCAACCACCGCCTGGTCCCCGACCTGGCGTGGAACGCCGCGGTCAACGGCGGCGTGCTGGTCTATGAGACCTACCCGCCGGCGTGGACCGGCTACGCCGCCTACTCCGGCTGGGCGCCCGTGGGCGGCACGTCGGCGGCGTCGCCGCAGGTGGCGGCCCTGACCGCCCTGGCCAACCAGGCCCGGACCCAGAACAACGAGCAGCCGATCGGGTGGATGAACCCGCTGCTCTACACCGACAAGAACCTGGGCCCGTCGGGAACCACCGGCTTCGCCGGCACCGGCGCCTTCCGCGACATCATCCCCCAGCAGTACGGCAGCCAGCCGTACGGCAATCTGGACAACAACCAGCTGTGGCAGTTCAACAGCGACGGCTCGGTCTCACCGGGACCGATCCCCGGCCAGCCGACCACCTCCGGCTACGACCTGACCACCGGCTGGGGCACCCCCAGGGCCCCCGGCTACGTGGCGGCGCTGACCACCGCTCCGTAACCCGGACAGCATCGGTTGAGCGCGGACCCGCCGGCCCTCGGGGCCGGCGGGTCCTTCCGCGTCCCCCTCCCGTTTGTCGCTATACCCGGGCGGGGTATAGTGGGGCTGTCTCTCGGGAGGTGCGATCGGTGGTCGGCTACAGCGCCAACAAGGAAGCGGTCCTCCGGCGGCTGCGCCGGGTGGAGGGCCAGGTCCGAGGCATCACCCGCATGGTCGAGGAGGACACCTACTGCATCGACGTGCTCACCCAGGTGTCGGCCGCCACCCGGGCCCTGCAGGCGGTGGCCCTCGAGCTGCTCGGCGATCACCTGAGCCACTGCGTGCACGACGCCGTCGCCGCCGGCGGCCCCGAAGCTGACGAGAAGATCACCGAGGCCCGGGCCGCCATCGAGCGGCTGGTCCGCTCTTGACCGCCCGCCGGCCGCCCGAGGTGTGCGACCCGGGCGGCGACGGCACGCCGACCTGCTCCACCGGTCCTCTCGGCCGGCTGGGCTGGACGCTGCGGGAGCTGGCCGACCTGCTCGGGCTGAAGCGGAGGGGTCGTGCACGCTGAGCTGCTCGGGCTGACCTTCGGGGGGTTCTGGGGCGACGTCGGCCGCAGCCTCCGCGAGGGGTTCTACATGTTCTGGGACACCCTGTGGGCGCTGGTGCTCGGCTTCACCCTGTCGGGGGCGGTGCAGGCGTTCGTGTCCCGCGACGCCATGCGCCGCCACCTCGGCGACCACCGCCCGGCCTCGGTGGCCCGGGCGTCGCTGTACGGGATGGTGTCGTCCAGCTGCTCGTACGCGGCGTCGGCCATGGCCCGGTCCCTCTTCGCCCGGGGCGCCGATTTCCTGGCGTCGATGGTGTTCATGTTCGCCTCCACCAACCTGGTGGTGGAGCTGGGCATCGTCCTGCTGGTGCTGATCGGCTGGCAGTTCCTGGCCGCCGAGTTCATCGGCGGGGCCATCATGATCGTCCTGCTGGTCGCCGTCGGCGGCCTGTGGCTGCGGGGCCGCAGCATCGCCGAGGCCCGAGCGCACGTCGAGGGCGGCGCCGACGTCGGTCACCAGCACGGCTCCGACGAGGCCCTGGAGCGGGAAGGCTGGCGCCAGCGGATCCGCAGCTCGGCCGGGTGGTCCGACGCCGCCGGCTACACCATGAGCGACCTGACCATGCTGCGCAAGGAGCTGTTCATCGGCTTCCTCATCGCCGGGTTCCTCTCCGAGCTGGTCCCCAAGTGGGTGTGGTCGGACGTGTTCATCCACGGCCACGGCTTCTGGACCAGCCTGGAGAACGTCGTCGTCGGCCCGTTCGTCGCCCTGATCAGCTTCGTGTGCTCGGTCGGCAACGTCCCCCTCGCCGCCGCCCTGTGGAAAGGCGGCATCACCTTCGGTGGGGTGGTGGCCTTCGTCTTCGCCGACCTGATCGCCCTGCCGCTGGTGCTCATCTACCGCAAGCAGTACGGCGGGCGGATGGCGCTGCGCATGCTGGGCGTGTTCTGGGCCGTCATGGCTTCCGCCGGGCTGGTCACCGAGTACCTGTTCAAGGCGCTCGGCTGGGTCCCCGCCGCCAAGGCCGGCCAGGTGGTCGGCGACACCCTGCAGTGGAACTACACCACCGTGCTCGACATCGTCGCCCTGGTCGCCTTCGCCGGTCTGTACTGGCTGTACCGCAACCGGGAGCGCTTCGGTGGCGGCGCCGGCTACGCCAAGGACCCGGTGTGCGGCATGCAGGTCGAGGCCGCCCACGCCCCGGCCAGCACCGTCCACGACGGGCAGCGCGTCTACTTCTGCTCCGAGCACTGCCTGCACCGCTTCGAGGCCAGCCCCGACCGCTTCACCGCGGCCGGCCCGGCCGGCGGTGACCACGGCGACCACGACCACGGACACCACGACGCCGGCGTCGACCTCGACACCCTGGACCCGGTCTGCGGCATGACCGTCGACCCGGCCCACGCCTCCGCCCAGGTACAGCACCAGGACCGGACGGTCAGCTTCTGCTGCCCCGGCTGCGCCGAGGCCTTCCGGGTCGACCCGGACCGCTACCTCCCCGAGCGGGCCACCGACCCGGTCTGCGGCATGACCGTCGAACCGGCCCGCGCCGCGGCGTTCCGGCGGGGCGACCAGGCCGCCGTATGGTTCTGCTCCACCGGTTGCGCCGAGCAGTGGGACGCCGCCCGGAGCACCCCGGTGAAGTTCGGCCGCCGCTGAGCACCCGGCCGGGGAGTATAAGTGGATGCGGTGTTCGAGTTCCCCCAGGCAGTGGCGAACCGAGCCGGTCGGGTAACACCTGTAGCGCCGCCGGCGCCGTATCCCGGGCGGAGGACCCGACGATGACCGAACCCGAAGCCCCCCTGGACCCCGGAGCATCGGTGGACCACCCGGTGCCGCCCGCCGAGCTGCCCTCCTGCGGTCAGGACCCTGACGGCTCCGAGGGTCGGGTGTCGCCCGGCCAGGCGGACCACGGCCACGACCACGGCGGCGACGGGCACGCCGGCCACTCGCACGGGATGGCCGCCGACGCCGACGCCCGCTACCTGGCGGTGGCGCTCGGGCTGATCGCGGCGTTC
>JAKAXG010000521.1 GCA_021827225.1 Actinomycetes bacterium
GATCACCACGCCGGCCGGGAGGTGCTGGCGGAGGGGGAGCGGGGGAACCTGTTCCAGCTCCACGAGGACCACCCCAAGGCCTTCGACGCGTGGGACGTCGACCGGGATTACCTGGACCGCTTCACCGACCTGGTCGGGCTGGAATCCATGGACCTGGTGGAGAGCCACCGGTGGCGGGCGGGGATCCGGGTAGTCCGCCGCTTCGGCGGATCCCTGATCAGCCAGGTGGTCCGCCTCACCGCCGGCTCCCGGCGCATCGAGTTCCACACCGAGATCGACTGGCAGGAGAGGCACCGGTTCCTCAAGGTGGCCTTCCCGGTGCAGGTGCGGTCGGCGCGGGCCACCTACGAGATCCAGCACGGCCACATCGAACGGCCCACCGTCGAGAACACCAGCTGGGACCTGGCCCGATTCGAGGTGTGGGCGCACCGCTGGGCCCATCTGGGTGAGCCGGGCTACGGCGTCGCCCTGCTGAACGACTGCAAGTACGGCTACGACATCAGGGGCCACACCCTGAGGCTCTCCCTCCTGCGCGGACCCGGCTACCCCGATCCCGACGCCGACCGCGGCCGTCACCGCTTCGCCTACGCCCTCCTACCCCATCCCGGCGACCTGAGGGGTGACGGACGGGTGGTGGAGGAGGCCGAGGCGTTCAACCTGCCGCTACTGGTCCGGGCCGGATCGGTCCCCGGCCCCGGATCCGTGGTCGCCGTGGACCGCCCGGGGGTGAGCGTCGAGGCCGTCAAGTGGGCCGATGACGGTGACGGGGTGGTGGTCCGCCTGTGCGAGGTGCACGGGTCCCGGGGGCCGGTGACCCTCACCGCCGGTTTCGACTTCGCCTCGGCGTGGCCGACCGACCTCCTGGAGCGGCCCGTCCCGCCCGAGGGCCGCTTCGAGGCCCGGGGCCGGAAGGTCACGGTCGACCTGCGGCCGTTCCAGCTGGTGACGCTTCGGCTGTCAGGCGATCACCGGCCCGTCGTCTGACCACAGCCCGTCCCACGCCCGGGCCGCCTCGGCCAGGGGGTCCGGCCCGGTGGCCGGCTCGTGGCCCATCCGGAAAGCGGCGTCCGGGAACCCGGGCCATCCGGGATCGCCGGTGCGGGCGAACGACGCCCATGCCCGCATGTGGATATCGGCCAGCTTCCGGGCCCCCCGGTCGTCCGGGCCGGCGGCTCCGAGGAACTCCAGCCACCCGCCCCTGTCGAGGGTGCCGAAGGTGAACGGCAGGTCGATGGCGTGGAAGGCACCCCGGCGCCACGCTCCACCCTCGGCGCCCCAGTCGAACTGCGACACGTAGGTCCGCCTCCCGGATCCGGCGGCGGCCGCGGCATCGGCGTGGGAGAGCGCCACCCGGCGGGCCGGCAGGCGCATGACGCAGTCCGTCTGGATCGCCGCCCATATGTCAGCTCCGCTGCCGGCCGGGGCGTAGAAGTCCAGCAACCGGGCCGCCTCCGCCTCCCCGGGGTCGGCGCCGGTGCGGGCCGAGATGATGCGACGCAGCCACTTCAGCAGAACCGGCCGCCCGCCTTCGTCGGCCCGCCGGTTCGGGTAGAGCCGCATCTCCTCGGCGGTCCACGACACCATCAGGTCCACCTCCGGCGCCCCGAAACCCACCCCCGGCTTCGACGGCAGGAAATCGCCGTCCACCACCGGGTGGAACGGCATGGAACCGACCGACGCCATCAGGGAGGGGAGGGCGGCCTCCTGGGCGGCCACGATGGCGGCCGCCGGCAGTTCCCACAGCCGGCCCGCCCGGTCGGCGCCGGCCGCATCCATCACCGCCCGGGTGACCGAAGCGGCCTGCTCGGCTGTCAGGGTGTGGTCCACCCCGGGGCTCTGCAGGACGGCCCGGGCCGCCGCGCCGGCGGCGGCGGGGGAGCCGAGCAGGTGCAGCACCGATCCGGCGCCGGCCGACTCGCCGAACACGGTGATGTTGTCCGGGTCCCCGCCGAAGGCCGAGATGTTCCACCTGACCCACCGGAGGGCGGCGAGCTGGTCGCGCAGGCCGCAGTTGGGGTCGCCTCCCTCCACCGCCAGGAAGCCGAAGGCTCCCATCCGGTAGTTGAACGAGACCACGACCACGTCCTGCTCGGCGGCCAGGCGGGCCCCGTCGTAGGTTTCGATGCCGCTCCAGCCGGTCAGGTAGGCCCCGCCGAAGACCCAGACCATCACCGGCCGGCGTCCTGACGGGCCGGGGGTCCACACGTCGGCGGTGAGGCAGTCCTCCGACACCGCGCCCACCCGGTTGGCGGGCAGGCCGCCGGCGTAGATACTGGAAACTGATTGCATCGGCGCCGACCCGAACTTCCCGGCGTCGAGCACCCCGCCCCAGGGCTCCACCGGGTCGGGCCGGCGGAACCGGCGGTGGCCTACGGGGGCGCTGGCGTACGGGATCCCCCGGAACACCTGCACGCCGGGCGGCTCCCGACGACCGCGCACCCTGCCGGTGGCGATCTCTACCAGGGGTTCCATCTAGAAGCTCATTCTATTACACTTCCGGCCATGGGTACGGGGAACGACACCATCGACCGGGCAGGCGGCCGCTACACCGTCATCACCGCCGACAGCCATGCCGGGGGCAGCCACGCCGCCTACCGGGAGTACCTCGACCCCCGCTACGTCGAGGAGTTCGACGCCTGGCGCAGCCGCTACCGCAACCCGTTCAAGGACCTCGGCGACCAGCGCCGGTTCCGCAACTGGGACAGCGGGATGCGCAACTCCCAGCAGGAGGCCGACGGCGTGGTCGGGGAGGTGATCTTCCCGAACACCGTCCCGCCGTTCTTCCCGTCGTTCGTGCTGTTCGCCGGGCCGCCCGAGCCGGAGGACTACGAGCACCGGCTGGCCGGCATCCGGGCCCACAACCGGTGGCTGGTGGACTTCTGCAACGAGTATCCCGAGCGGCGGGCCGGCATCGGGCAGATCTTCATCAACGACATCGACGACGCCATCGCCGAAGTCCGCTGGATCAAGGAGCACGGCCTGAGGGGCGGCATCCTCCTGCCCAACGTCCCACCCGATGCCAAATGGGTGCGTCCGCTCTACGATCCCGAGTACGACCGGCTGTGGGAGGTCATCCAGGACCTCGACGTGCCGGTCAACGTGCACGGGGGGACCGGCGCCCCCGACTTCGGGAACTATCCCTTCGCCATGCTGCTCTACATCACCGAGGTCGGCTTCTACTCCCAGCGCCCCCTGGTGCACCTCATCCTGGGCGGTGTCTTCGAGCGGTTCCCCCGCCTCAAGCTGGTCATCACCGAGACCGGCTGCTCATGGGTCCCGCCCCTCCTGCGCCGGCTGGACGCCACCATCGAGCAGATCCGCTCCACCGGCCAGACCGGCGAGATCCGCTACGGCGACGAGCACAAGCTGAACCACCTGGCGTCGGAGTACTTCGCCCAGAACGTGTGGATGGGGGTGTCCCAGCCCGGACCCGACGATGTCGCGGTGCGCGACGTCATGGCCCCGGACCGCTTCATGTGGGGCTCGGACTACCCCCACGACGAGGGCACCCACCCCTACACCCGGGAGCACCTGCGGCAGGTGTTCCCCGGGTTGGCCCCCGCCGAGATGTCGCGGATCCTGGCCGAGAACGCAGCCCGGCTCTACGACTTCGATCTGGCCGCCCTGGCCCCGCTGGCCGCCAAGTACGGCCCCACCGTGGAGGAGCTGGCAGAGCCTCTGACGGAGTTGCCTGCCGAGCCGAACGAGGCGCTGCTGCGCGGCGCGGGCCGGGGATTGCGCTGAGCGCAGCTGGCATCCGTGCCTGAGCCGGCCGACTCCGAGATGCGGGTGGTCGCCCGCAACCCCTCAACCGGGAGCGAGAACCGCATCCATGCCGACGACGTGGCCCGCCGCCACGGGTTCCGGGGTGGCCTGGTGCCCGGCGTGACGGTCTACGGCTACCTGGCCGGATTCCTGGCCGACACCCTCGGCGCCGAGTGGGTCGCCCGCGGCCGGGCCGAGGTCAGGTTCCGCAAGCCGTGCTACGACGGCGACGAGCTGACCCTCCGCCTGGGTGGGCCGGAGGAGGGCGGCCCCGGCCGGGCGGTCGAGGTCCGGGCCGGCGAGGTGATCGCCGTCACCGGCTCGGCGTCCATCGGCGTCGCCCCGACCCTGCCGCCGGACGTCCCTGCCAGCGAGGCCCGGCCGGC
>JAKAXG010000010.1 GCA_021827225.1 Actinomycetes bacterium
TGTCCAGCGCCGGCCCCACCGCCAGCTGACTCGCCCAACTCGACGAGTTCGCCGACAACACCGCATTCGCCGGAATCGGCGTATTGAACGACGAATCAGTCCACGGTGTGATCGACGCAGACGGCGTGAGCGGACCCGACGTCGTGGTGCTGGTCGGAGTAGAGGCCGTGGTGGTCGGCGCAGGCGCGGGAGCCGGAGCAGGAGCAGGAGCAGGAGCCGGCGCGGGAGCCGGCGCGGGAGCCGGGGTCGGCGCAGGAGCAGGAGCCGGCGCGGGAGCCGGGGTCGGCGCAGGAGCAGGAGCCGGCGCAGGAGCAGGAGCCGGAGCAGGAGCCGGAGCCGGAGCAGGAGCAGGAGCCGGCGCGGGAGCCGGGGTCGGCGCAGGAGCAGGAGCCGGCGCGGGAGCCGGGGTAGGAGCCGGGGTCGGCGCAGGAGCAGGAGTGGTCGACGTGGAACTGGTGGTGGGAGCGGAGGTGGTGGTCGGCTGCCAGGTCCACCTGTGCCAACTGTGGGACTCCCAGTTGTACGAGGACCAGCTGTTGGCGTCGTGTCTCCACCCGTCGTGCCAGGTCTCGGCACTGGCAGATACCGCGGGCATGGTGATCGCAACGCCGGAGAGCATGAGCAGGCCAGCTCCCGCCTGCATACCCCGCCGCCGGCGGGCTCGCTTCTGCTGGGGGTCTCTTACGTCCTTGCGGTTTGGATTGCTATTCGGGGACGGCATGCCAGAGGCGTCGGACTCATGCCCCACCCCCTTGACCGGCCGCCGGCACGGAGGGCCGGGCCCGTGCCCCTACCGACCCCGCAGCGTGCACGGAACGACGGCCGCCGACGTGGTGCCTCATGCACTCCGATGAAGTCCCCTCGAACGGCCCGACCACTACCCGAAGCCGCGGACCGGGCAACCCGGAGATCGGCGCCGGGGACGAGGGACCTAAGAAAAGCAGAAAGCCCGGTGGCCCACCACGAAGGATCAGCCGAACTTCCGAAAAGCAACGTTCCGGTCGGGACGTAGGAGAGCCTCCAGAAGCGGAACCGCCACGGGGACCGCGTCCGCAGGATTTGAAACCAGGTAGTGGTAATGGAGCCCCGGTGTGCCGTTGACCTCGATGACAACCCCTCCGGCGTCGAGCAGAGATACGGAGGGATCCGGCGTCATCAGATCCACGCCGGCAAAGCGCAGACCCATGGATTCGACGGCACGGGCGGCATCCCGGATGAGGTCCGGGCCCAGCTCACCAGGGGGCACGGAGCGAACCTGATCGGCGCCACTCTGGTTGACAGCCGATTTGACGGTGACGGCCTCACCCCGCTCCGGGACAGACGACAGGGTAAGGCCGGCCCTGCCCAACGTGAGGAGGCAATCCAGGTCGACGGTCAGCACCGCCAGCCCGGCGGCGCTGCCCGGCTCCACTCTTCTGCGGTTCTCCGCCCGTATCAGCTCCTCGACGGTGGATCGCCCGTCGCCCACCACCCGGGGTGGCTCCCGGAGCAGCACGTCGATCAATCGGCCGTCGAGGAACAGCAGGCGGTACTCGGATCCCTGCCCCTGCTCCTCGACGAGAAGGCGTGAGTCCCACCGCCTGGCCCACATCCGGGCCCGCTCGAACTCCTCGGCACTGCGCACTCCGCAGGTGACGCCCTCCCCGCCGGATGTGCTCCGAGCCGGCTTGACCACGACGGCACCCTGGGCCCGGTCACCGAGAAGCGTGATGCTGGAGCGGGGCTCGGACGCGTCCACTTCGGCGTAGCGGGCCATCGGGATACCGGCATCAGCGAGCAGCCGGTGACAGGCCACCTTGTCCAGGGCGAGCTGCAGCGAGACGCCGAAGTCCAGCATGACGGTGTGGTACCAGGCAACCGTCTGCACGTCGCCTCTCCTCAGGAGGAGGAAGTCGTCGACCAGCGTCTCGCAGTCCGCCCCCACGCAGTTGGCGGCCTCTGCCCATATCCGTTGGTAGACCCGCCGGCGGGCCTCAGCGGCCCCGGAGTCATGTTGTGCCACGGCCCGGCGTCCCGAAACCGCGGCAGCAAATCCCACTTCACGAAGAAAGTCCAATTTGGGAGCTAATACCCGTCCAACCTTGCCGGTCATAGCCAGTCTGGCCAATATTGCCGTTGAAGCCTTGACCGACGGTCGCCTCGCCTCCACAATCATCGATCGAACACCACCGTTCGACCGAGGCGAAAGGACCGAATAGGGGTGGAGAGTTCCGTCACTAATACTCCTGTCAGGACCGACGGAGTGCGTCACGATCTCACCATGATGCCAGCCGTGATCATCGGCGGCACAATGAATGTATTGAGTGTGGCCCGGGGTCTCTGGTCGCATGGTGTGGCCGTTGACGTTATCGGCGGAACAGTGGACTCTCCGGCGCTCTGGTCAAAGTCTGTCCGAAATTACTATCGCCCCACCGGAGAGGACGCCGACCGCCGGTGGATGGAACTTCTACGCCACCACCTGGAGCCGTCGGTGCTGCTGGCAGGCAGCGATGAGGCTCTGGAATTGATCGTGAATCACCGCCAGGAACTGATCGAGTTGGGCCATCGTCCTATCGAGGCCAATGACGAGGCCATCGTCGACATGCTCGACAAATCGAGGACCTACGAGATCGCCCGCGATGCCGGGGTCGAAGCTCCCGACACCCTGACAGTCACGACCACCGACGACCTGTCCTCACTGGATGATTTTCGCTTCCCTTGCGCCGTCAAGCCGGTGGAGTCACACGTCTTCACCCGTCGGTTCCACCCCTTCGCCAAGGGGGCCCGCGTCGCCTCGGCCACAGAGGCAGCGTCGCTCCTCGAGCCGATTGTGCGGGAAGGCATCCCGATGCTCCTCACCGAGGTCGTCGAAGGCTCCGACGAGTGCTGCTCTTACTACACCTACCTGGACGAGAACGGTGACCCGCTCCTCGAGTACACGAAGCGGAAGCTCAGGGTCTACCCCACGGGATTCGGTCTGGGCACGTACCACATGAGTGAATGGCAGCCCGACGTGGCCGAGGTCGGACTGCGTTTCTGCCGCGCCGCCAAGCTGCGGGGCATCGCAAATGTGGAATTCAAGCGGGACTCCCGCGATGGACGGCTCCGCCTCATCGAGTGCAACGCCCGCTTCACCAACGCTCAAGAGGTGGTGAGGAAGTCGGGGATCGACATGGGCTGGCTGGCCTACGCCCGGATGACCGGCATGCCGCTCCCAAGTTTCGGCTCCCCCCGTGACCGGGTGGGCCTCCTCTTCCTCGTGGAGGACCTCCAGGCGCTCATCGACTACCGGCGGAGAGGCGAGCTCTCGGTGATCCAGTGGCTTCGGTCCGTAGCGATGCGCCAGGCACCTCCCTTGTTCGACTGGCGTGATCCGCTTCCCAGCACGGTGAACTTCCTGTCTTTTGCCCGCCGGGTCGGTCGCCACGCAGGCCGGCGAGCCCGAGGGCGCACCTCCGGGGGCTTGACCACGGCCGATCCATACGCCCCAGCGGGGCGGGCTGCTCAGTAGGTCTCCACCTCAGCCCAGACAGAGAAAAGGGGTAGTTATCCACATGACTCAGATCGATCTACGAACGACCGAGAGCGAGGCTCCGGCGAAGCCGCAGTCGGGTGAGCTGAACCCCGGCCCGGGGTTCCGGCTGCGTCAGGACATAGAGAGACCGGATCCGGCGGTGATCGAGGCCTTCGGGCGGTTCGAGACAGCGCTCATCTCGGACATGATGAACCGGCTCTACACCATGTGCTCAGCCATACATTCGGTTACCGGGCCCGACGCCCGGATCCTCGGTCCGGCGTGCACGGTCAAGGTCTTCCCCGGCGACAACCTCATGGTGCACAAGGCCCTGGACGTCGCCCGGCCGGGAGATATCATCGTCGTGGACGCGAGCTCCTCGAACCTCAACGGTGTTCTGGGGGACCTGATCTCCACCAAGGCCCGGCACCGTGGGATAGCGGGCTTCATAGTCGACGGGCTGGTGCGGGATGTGGAGCGCATCGTGGCGCTGGGGGATTTCCCGGTCTTCGCCCGTGGAGTGACCCCCATAGGGCCTCTCCACCGCGGCCCGGGCGAGATCAACTTCCCGGTATCGGCCGGGGGCATAGTCGTGAAGCCCGGTGACATCGTCTACGGCGATCTGGACGGGGTGGTCGTGATCCCCCGGGAGGAGGCGGTGACCCTGCTGCAGCGGGTTGCCACCAAGGCCGAGGCGGAGGCCGACTACGTGGCTGCGGTGGCCAAGGGCAACTTCTCGAACGCCTGGGTGGACCGGGTACTCCAGGAAGCTTCGCTGGACTTCTGAATCTGGTCCTCGAGTGGGGAGCCGTCCGGTCCAGTTGAGTCCACAGGCGTGGTGTACGGGGTGACCCGGCGGGAGGGGTAGGTCCCCCACTCGCGACGACCACCGCATCAATCTCAAGAAGTCCTGCGAAGACATTCCTGAGAGGAGAAGATGCGGTGGCAGTCCCTACAACGATGGATCCCGGCAGCTGGCTGGTCAAGCACCTCGAGACCGAGGACGGCGATCTGCTGCGGGAGATGATCAAGACCTTCGCCGAGGCGTTGATGTCCGCCGAGGCCCAAGCGATCTGCAACGCCGGCTACGGCGAGGTGTCGGCCGAGCGGACCAACAGCCGGAACGGCTACCGGGCCCGGGAGTTCGACACTCGGGCCGGGACGATCGAGCTGGCCGTGCCCAAGTTGCGCAAGGACAGCTACTACCCGGGCTGGCTGCTCACCCCCCGCCGTCGGGCGGAGCAGGCGCTGACCCAGGTGGTGGCCCAGTGCTACATCGAGGGGGTGTCGACCCGGAGGGTGGACGACATCGTCAAGGCAATGGGTATCGACGGGATCTCCAAGTCCCAGGTGTCTCAGATGGCCAAGAGCCTCGATGTGCAGGTGGAGGCGTTCCGGTCCAGGCCGCTCGATGCCGGCCCCTATACCTACGTGTGGCTCGACGCGCTGACCCAGAAGGTCCGAGAGGGCGGGCGGATCGTGAACGTGGCCGTGGTGGTCGCCACCGGCGTGAACGCCAACGGGAACCGGGAGGTGCTCGGGATGGACGTGATCACCACCGAGGACGGGGCCGGCTGGTTGGCCTTCCTGCGCTCTTTGGTGGCGCGGGGACTGTCGGGGGTGCAGCTGGTCATCTCCGACAGCCACGAGGGCCTCAAACAGGCCATCGCGTCGGTCCTGCCGGGAGCGTCGTGGCAGCGGTGTAGGACCCATGCCATGCGGAACCTGCTCACCCGGGTCCCGAAGGCCTCGCAGTCGATGGTGGCCACGCTGGTGCGGACGATCTTCGAGCAGCCCGACTCCGAGCAGGTCTGGGCGCAGCACGCCCGGGTGGTCGAGCAGCTCCAGGCCCTGTTCCCCGACGCGGCCAACATGCTCGTCGACATGGCCCCCGACCTGCTCGCCTTCACCGCCTTCCCGGTCGAGCACTGGTCGGCCATCCGCTCCAACAACCCCCAGGAACGGCTCAACAAGGAGCTCCGCCGGCGCACCGACGTGGTCGGGATCTTCCCCAACCGGGCGGCCGTGATCCGCCTCGTCGGTGCCGTGCTGGCCGAGCAACACGACGAGTGGGCCGTCGCCCGGCGCTACATGAGCTCTGAAAGCCTCACCAAAGCCCGCCTACGCGTCATAGACGGCGAACCCCAGGAGGTGATCCCACACGAACTGACCGAAGCCGTGTAGAACTAACGATCAACGGTTGATGTGGTGGTCGTCATACACCACTCCCGTGGGCTCAACCTCCGGTCCGGGCGGCTCCCCACTGACGCGCGTAACGGCCCAGGGATGCTGAGGTCAGCCGGCGAAGGCTTCCGCCCTGTAAGCCAGGTCGTGGAGACCGGCGACCCGGCAGACCTCCCCCACCCGGAGCAGCTCACCACGGTGAACGGGCAGGCCGCCTCGTCGCCTGGTGGCGGCCGCCAGGGCGGTGTCCTGGCCGGGATACTTCAAAGGCGGGGCCGTCTGGTCCTGTGGCAGACCCAGCAGCCGGTCGACCATCTCGTCCAGGACCCTGGTTCGCGATCGTCGTCCGAGCAATCCGACGTCGATGGTCATGAAGACGTGACCGGTGTTCTGTGGTCTCTCGAAGTCGTTGTACAACGAGGCCATCTGATCATCCGTGTCGGCACCCGCCAGCAGCACACAGAGCATGCTGATGGCCATGGCGAGGCCCGACCCCTTGGGACCGCCGACGGGCAGGAGGCAGCCGGCCAGAGCCTCCTGCGGGTCGGTCGTCGGACGTCCGAGCGGATCGAGGGCCACGCCCTCCGGGAGAGGCTCTCCGAGGTCCCGGGCCCTGGTGATCTTCCCCTGGGCTATGACACTGGAGGACATGTCGAGCACGAAGTCCGGGTGATCGCCGAGCGGCACGCCGATGGCCAGGGGGTTGGTCCCGAAGAACGGCCGCGAGGCCCCGTACGGGGCCATGCGCTTGACCGCGTTGGACATGATGATGCTGACCTGCCCGGCCCGGGCGGCCCGGCGGGCGTAGTAGCCGGCGGCCCCGAAGTGGGTGCTGTTGTAGACCGCGACCATTCCCAGTCCGTGGCGGGAACTGATGGAGATGCATTTGTCGAGCGCTTTCAGGGCGGCGGCCGGCCCCAGGGCGTTATCCGCGTCCATCCGGCAGAACACCCCGTGCTCATGGGTGAACCGCACACACTGGGTGCCACCGGCCAGCCCAGCCAACACCCGCTTCATGTAGATGGGTACCCGCTGGAAGCCGTGGGACTCCATGGCCCGGATGTTGGCGTCTATCAGAACGTCAGCGACAGCGGCGGCGTCTTCGCCGGGTATCCCGATCCCCTGGAAGCAGTCGGTGGTCAGCTGCCACAGCTGGCCGACGTCCACACGGACCTCTGGGTCGTCCTTCCGGCCACTGTTGGCGAGTGTCATCCTGTGATCCTGCGTGCTGTGCCCCCGCCCGGGGCCGGGCGGGGGCGGACCGGTTGGGACTTGTGGCGGTCAGGCGCCGGCCGGCAGGTCGGCACCGGCCACTATCGGCTTCACCAGCTGGACGCCGCCCAACGAGCCCCGGAAGGGGGCGTCACCGAATGCGAACACCCCGCCGTCGGCGGCGATCAGGTAGTAGCCGTCGCCCGAGGCGGTGGACATCCCGGTCACTATGGGCTTGTCCAGGCTGATTCCTCCCAGCGAACCGTGGAAGCGGGCGTCACCGAAGGCGAAGACTCCGCCGTCCCGGGCGAACAGCCAGTAGCCCTTGCCGGACGGAGTGACCGCCATGGAAACGATCGGCTGGGCGAGCGGCACGCCCCAGAGAGACCCGTAGAGCCCGGCGTCACCGAAGGCGTACACGCTCCCGTCCGCGGACACCATGTAGTAGCCGAGTCCGTCCGGGGTGGCCCGAGCGGCGATGATCGGCTGGGTGAGCGGGACCCCACCGAGTGATCCGTAGAAGGCGGCATCACCGTAGGAGAACACGCCGCCGTCCCGGGCGAACAGCCAGTAGCCCTGGCCGGACGGCGTGACCGCCATGGAAACGATCGGCTGAGCGATCGGTTCGCCGCCGAGCGACCCGTAGAAGCGGGCATCGCCGAAGGCGAACACCCCGCCGTCGGAGGCCACGGCGTAGTAGCCGTTGCCGTCGGAGGTGGAAACGCCTCCCACCACCCGGTGGGCCAGGTGGATACCTCCGAGAGATCCGTAGAAGCCCGCTCCCCCGAAGCTGAAGACCCCCCCGTCAGATGCGAACAGCCAGTAGCGGTTCGCAGGGACCCCCGGGGACCGCCCCGGTGACGTGGTCGGATCCGAGGGGTTGCCGGGCTGGGTCGGAGGCGTCGACGGAGGCGTCGGAGCACCCGGCGGCGGAGACTGCGAAGGCGGAGGTGACTGGGGTGGGGGCGACTGCGGAGGCGGGGCCACCGGGGTGGCGTGGGCCGGCGCAGACGCCGGTCCCACCCCCGAGGAATCGGAGGCCGTGACTTCGAAGGTGTAAGCCTGGCCGTTGGTCAGTCCGGCGACGTTGTAGGTCCGGCTGGCACCGCCCAGGTCGTCGACGACGGGCTGGCCGGAGGCGGACATCCCCTTGTACACCTCCACCATGTAGTCGGTGGGCGTGCCGCCCGAAGAGGGGGCGGCCCAGGCCAGGCTGACCGACCCGTCACCAGGGGTTGCGGTCAGGCCACCGGGAGCGCCCGGCGGGGCGATGGGTTGGGTGGTGACAGGAGCCGAAGCGGGTCCGGCACCCTTGGCGTTGGTGGCCACGACGGTGAATGTGTAGTCCTGCCCGTCCTTCAACCCCGTTACGGTGTAGTTGAGACCGGTTGAGCCGGTGTCTATCCGGGTCGGGGTCCCGGTTGCGGAGCTGCCAACGTACTGCTCGATCACATAGTCGGTTGGCGAGCTACCGGTGGTGGGGGCGGTCCAGGAGAGCTTGGCCGTGCTCTGGCCGGGAGCGGCCGTCAGGGTGCCGGGAGCGCCGGGAAGGGTTGCTGCAGCAGCCGGCGTGGCCGTCACCGGGCCCGAGTCGGCGCCGGCCCCGGCCGAATTCACGGCGTGCACCGCGAAGGTGTAGGCCTGCCCGTTCTTCAGGCCGCTCACCGTGAACGACAGGCTCGTCGACTTGGTGTCCACGGTCGTGGCGGGGCCTGTCGCCGAGGAGCCTGTGTACTGGTCGATCACGTAGTCGGATACGGCTCCACCGGTCGTCGGAGCGGTCCACGTGAGCTGGACGCTGCCGTCACCGGATGTGGCCACCGGGGTGCCTGGTACGCCGGGGGCTGAGATGGCACTCCCCCCCGCCTCGATCTCCCTGATGCGGTTGCCGTCTCCAGCCGTCGTGGGATCGTCCACGCCGTCGGTGACGAAGATGTTGCCGTTCGGGTCGACGGTCACGTCGGACGGGTTGCCGAATCCGGCCGCCACGGCTGGGCCCCCGTCCCCGCTGTCGGAGCTTCTCTGAGTGCTGCCGCCGATGGTGTAGACGTTGCCGGCCGTTACTGCCTGGCCGTAGACCGAGCCCGTGTGCTCGGCGACCAGGCGGACCTCGTCGTTGAACACATCGGCGACGATCACATCCCCACTCGGGTCCACCGTCACCGCGTTGGGGTAGAAGAAGGTGGCCGAAGCGGCCGGCCCGTCGGCCGATCCCATACTTCCGGTACCGGCGATGCTGTACAGATGGCCGGCGGTCATGGCGATGCCATCGAATGTCCCGGTCGACTTCGCCAGCACCAGGATCCTGCAGTCGGAGTAGTCCGCTATGACCAGGTTGCCGTTGGTCGGATCGACCACCGTGTCGTGGGGGTTGTTGAGCCCGTCTGACACGGCCGGGGCCCCATCGACGAAGGTGCTCGAGCCGTTGCCGGCGATGGTCTCGATGTCGCCGGTCCCGTAGAACTTCTGCCCGTAGAAGGTGCCGGAGACGGCAGCGATCATCTGCACCCGCTCGTTACCGGTGTCGGTGACGATCAGGTTGCCCTCCGAGTCGAACGTCACGCCGTGGAGGTCATTGAAGGATCCGCCGACACCCTGTCCCTTGCCGGCCAGGGTGTAGATGTCGCCGGCGGTCGTCAGCTTCACGCCGAACAGGCTCCCCGGCTGTGCGGCGATCACCCGGACGACGTCATTGCCGTTGTCGCTGAAGACGACATCGCCGTTGGCGTCCAGGGTCACGCGCTTGGGGGCGTTCAGGAGCGCAGACGTGGCCGGTACACCGTCCCCGCTGTACCCGTTGTTCACCTTCCCGCCCGCAGACGGATTGGTGCCGGCGATGGTGTAGACGTGGTTGGCGGTCATGGAGATGCCGAAGTAGGTCCCTGACTTGGCTGGGACCATACGGACGACGGCATTGTCGGTGTCGGCGAAGTAGATGTTGCCGGCAGCATCGACGGCTATGCCCTGCGGCGCCGACACGAGGGCACTGGACGCCGGGGTACCATCGGGGGAGAAGCCGGCCGGGGCATCGCCCACCGAAGTGGCCGGGGTGCCGACCACCGTCGTTACGTCACCGCTGGCAGCAAACGCCGCAGGAGTGGCGGCCAAGCCCACGGTGCCACCCACGAACGCCGATGTCACGAACCCCACCACAACCCTGCGGGTCACAACCCTGCTCGATCTGGCCGGCAGATCGGACTCCTGTCGCAAAGCCTTCGTATTCATCTTCCTCGCACACTTCCTTTGTCGCCGTTGCGGCGAAGGTATTCGTCCTCTCTAGCCGAGCCAGCAATCACTGACCTTTTGGTCATTGGCATCGAGGCGCGCCGCTAATGGCAGCAAATGATGAGAACCGCCACATGTGGCTATTCAATGAAATCTTCCCGATCCGGAAGACCCCTCGGGTTCGTCGAACGGGGCGCTACCGCTCATTCATACGTTGGCCGACGAGGAGCAGCTTGTTTCCGAGCCTGAGCCGGGTTGTGGACGTCTCCAGAACGGGCCATGCCCGACCCAGCGCCCGCTTGAGGAGGTCGTCCTTGCCCTCGAGTTCGAAAAGCGTGGCCATCTTCTGCCGGGGGGAAGGAGCTATGGCACTCCACACGGTGCGACATCCGCACCGCTCGAGAAGTGACTTCATACCCTCGAGCGTGAAATAGCAGCGGTGCTCCAGGTAGTAGAGAGGATCAGTGAGGTTGATCCGCTGACCCGACAGTGCGTGAAGAGAGAGGACCGCTCGCCTCGCCGGGAAGCCGGCGTTAGGGGTCTCGAAGAGGAGTACCCCTCCTGGGCGCACCTTGCGGACCATGGCCTCGAGGCCGGCCTGCGGGTCCAACATGTGCTCGATGACGTCCCACATCGTGGCGGCGTCGAGAGAACCGTCCGCCACGTGACGGTCGATGTCATCTGGCAGATAGGCCTCCAGCCCCCGCCTCCGAGCGGCGTCCACGGCCTTCTCTTCCACGTCCGCCCCCACGGCCCGCATGCCCCGATCGGATGCGTAGGCAAGGAAATTGCCGATCCCACATCCAGTATCCAGGACCGACCGGATGGGCCCCACCAGCCTCTCGGCTTCCGCCACCACCCGTTCGTAGCGGCGCTCGAACTCGGCGTGCACTGCAGGGTTGTCGTACACGGAGAACTTGTAGGGCTCCCAGTACGCGGATTCCCGTGGTGCACGACCCGGATCGTCGGCCCGGAAGAACTCGCTGCCGCAGGAGCGGCAGCGCCACAGGCGGTACGCCTCCTCGACCGTCAATGACAGAGCGGCCGCGTCCTGCCCGCAAGCGGGGCACTCCTCCGACACCCGGGGCAGGGTAAGCCCCACCGGCGTGCGCCGGTCCTGAACCGGAGAACTCTGCCCGGTCGGCCACTTCCACCGAGAGGCGGACTGACGCCGGATGGAGCGCTTCACGCCGGACACGGATCGGCTCGTCCCGGCCCCGGCGGATGCCCGGCGTCCTCACCCCGCTGGTCCGGGCCGAACAGGTGCTTGGCGGCGCGAATCACTGCGGGCGGCACCAGGTCGAACGGCGGCAACGGGCTCTGCAGCCGGCGACTCATCGGCTGCCTCGGTCGCCCGGTCGGGCCCCACGTGTGCTTTCCACAGCAGGTAAGAGAAGGGCGCATCCGGGCAGATACCAACATCCCGGCGTCGGACATCAGAGCGTGAAGAGATCCTCCAACTCCAGTCCCGACCGGCTGGCCAGGCGGCGCAGCTGCTCGAGCGCCCGGGCCCGCGTCGGACCGATGCTGCCTACGGGCATGTCCAGAGCCTCACTGATGTCCCGGTAGCTGAAAGGAACGTCGGCGCTCAAGAGACGCAGCAACAGCTGCGAGCGCACCGGAAGCTGGCGCACCAGGGCAGCGATCACCTCCGAGCGCTCGTTGGCCATGATCCCGTAGTCCTGCGACTCGATCGGGGCCGGATCGGCAACCAGGTCGAGGTCCTCGCCGCCCGGCACCTGCCTTCCGGCCAGCCGGATGACCCGCAGCGACTCCCGCCGGGCAGTGGTGGCCAGCCAGGCACCGACGCGGTCAGGCTGGTTGATGCGGCCCAGGTTCTCGACCAGGCGGAGCCAGGTGGTCTGTGAGACGTCGGCCGCATCTGCGGGGCTCAGGCGGTGCGCCCGGGCGATGGCCCACACCATGGAAGCGAACCGGTCAACCAGCTGGTCCCAGGCTTCCCGGTCACCGCCTGCCGCGCCGGTGACCAGCGATGCCACATCACCGCTGGCCGGCCGGGCCGCCGAAGCAGTGTGCGCGACGGTCACTGCCGCCGAGGTGAGCGGATGATCCGGTTCGGGAGCTATTTCTGCATTTGTCAGCCAATCCACCGCTGACCCCGCTGCTCACCCTGGCGGTCCCCAAATGCACAAATCTGGGCCACTTTCGCCATCCACATTTCTTTCGTAATTCGGGCCGTTGGTCCGGACCCCTCCGTGGTCAGAGTGCCTGACGGCCAAGCGGACATCAAGATCTTCAGAACCTTCGTCCGAGGTTTCATATGCCCTATTGACAGCACCACCGGACGGCCACCGAAGTGGATGTCGATCCGATCTCCATGGGGCCGCATCCGGTATGGTCAGCGCGTGGCTGCTTCCCCGTCCGGTAACCGGCAATGAGATGACCGAGCACCGGCAGGCGGGATGGCCGGAGGATCAGTCGGCGGACATACCGGCCGAGGACCCGCCCGGGTACGTGGTGGAGAGGGCCAAGGCAGCTCACGCCGCTCCGGCCGCGGAACTGGCACAGCTCGTGTTCGACTCCCTCATCGACGGCGAATCCAGCCCGGAGGATCACCGGCTCCGATTCGAGCACCCGGATCTCAGAGTGGAGTTGCGGGTGCAGGCCCGCCCCGAGGGGACGGAGATCAGCGGGCGGGTGGATCCGGCGGCCGACAAGGTGGTCCTGCACATCCGCTCAGCCGGCGTGGCATTGGTGAGCAGGTCGATGGACGGGCGTTTCACCCTCGGCCGGGCTCCGCACGGTCTGGTGAGGCTGTCGGTGGAGCGGGAGGGACCGGCCCGGCTGGTCTGGACCGACTGGTTCCGGGTGTGAGCGAAAGTCGCCCTAGCCGACCCAGAAGCTGACGGCCACGGCGATCCCGGCCAGCACCACCACCCGCCGCAGGAGGGTGGGGTTGATGACCTTGACGAGGCGGCCGCCCAGGAAGCCGCCGAGCAGGCTGCCGGCGGCCATGATCGGTACCAGGACCCAGGTGACCTTCCCGGAGAAGAGGAAGAACACCGCGGCGACCAGGTTGATCACGAACGACAGGGCCTGCTTGAGGGCGTTGAGCTTGGTCAGGGGCTCGAGGCTGAACAGCGCCAAGAGGGCCAGCAGCATGATGCCCAGTCCGGCCCCGAAGAACCCCCCGTAGGCGGCCCCCAGGAAGACGGTCAGTATGAAGACGACCTGCCGGCCGGCGGACGGGCCGTGCCGGTCGGACCGCGGGGAGACGCGCAGGCGGTCCCCGAAGGCCAGCAGGCCGCACGACAGGAGGATCAGGTACGGGACCGAGACCCGGAACGCAGAGGCGGGCAGGATCACCAGCAGGATCGAGCCGACCAGGCCCCCGAGCGCCGAGACCGCGGAGAGCAGCCGGGCGTGGGCCAGCTGCGGCCGCAGATCGTCGCGCTGGGCGAAGGAGCCGGCCAGGTATCCGGGGAGGAGCGACACCGTGTTGGTGATGTTGGAGTTGACCGCCGGCACCCCGAGGGCCACCAGGGCGGGGAACGAGATCAGGGTGCCGCCACCGGCCATGGCGTTGACGGCGCCGGCCAGCAGCGCGGCCCCGCCGGCGGCGGCCTCGCTCAGGGGTCCGAGATGCACGTCTTCTACATCCCCTGACGGGACGACGCCCGGCGCGCCCGGGCCAGGCGGCACAAGCGGCCCACCAGGACCTCGAGGACCGCCTCTCCGGGCCAGGCGCTGGCCCCCTTCAGGTCCACCTCGGCGTCGGCCAGCAGCCCGATGCCCTCGGCGATGTTGGCTGAGCCCCACTGCTGGGCCGAGCGCAGAGCCTTCTTGGCCGGGTAGGTGCTCCGTCCCTTCGGAATGCCCATCGCCGCGGCAGCCGCCGCCTCGGTCCGGATCGATCCCCCGTCGACCCTCAGGAGCGACTGGACATGGCGGTGCAGGATGGCCAGCACGACCAGGGGGTGGCGCTGCCCTCCCTCGAGCAGGCGGTGCAGCAGCTCCAGTGCCCGGGCCGTGTCCCCGGTGTCGATGGCGTCGGTGAAGGCCCAGGGGGTCACGGACCCGGCCTCCCCCAGGTACGGTTCGATCTCCTCGGGCCCCAGCCGGGCCCCCGGCCCGTAGGCCGCCTCGAGCACCGCCAGGATGGGCACCAGGCGGCTCACGTCCTCGCCCAGATGCGACACGAGGAGATCCTCGCCGGCCCGGTCCAGGATCAGGCCGGCGGAGCGTAGGCGGTCGTGGACCCAGTCCGTTGCCCCCCGGGAGTCCACTGCGGTGGCGATCACCCGGCCCCGGGCCTTGACCGCGGCGACCAGCTTGGCCGGCGTGGTCCCCCCTCCGGCGACCAGCACCAGAGAGGTGGTGGGCAGCGGGTCCTCAAGGTAGGCGAGCAGCGGAGCCACGTCGTCGGTGTTGAACCGTCCGATCTCGCGGACCACCACCACCCGGCGCGACACCAGGAACGGCGGGGTGGCGCACGCGTCGGCCACGGCCGCCAGGTCGACCTCCTCGCCACCATGGTCCTCGACAGCCAGGGAGCGGTCGTCGGAGCCGACCAACTCGCCCACCAGGTCGACCACCGCCTCGGAGAGGAGCGTCTGGTCCCCGCCCTCCACCAGGAACACCGCCTGGGACCCGTCGCTCACGCCGCCTCCAGCACGGCCGCGAGGGTGTCGGCCACCCGGCGGGCGGCCCGCACGTCATGGGCCCGCAGGATCCGGCATCCCAGCCCGACGCCGATGGCATGGGCGGCCAGGGTGGCCTCGGCCCGGTCGCCGACCTCCAGCCCGAACGTGACCCCGAGGAAGGTCTTGTTGGACGCCGACAGCAGGAGCGGCCAGCCGAGGGCGGCCAGCCGGTCCGAGGCCCGGAGCAGCTGCAGGGACTGCGCCGCGGTCTTACCCAGGTCCAGCCCGGCGTCGATGACTATCTGGCGGTCCGACAGGCCGGCGGAACGGGCCCGCCCGGCCCGCTCCACCAGGAACGCCGACACGTCGGCCACCACGTCGTCGTAGTGCGGCTCGGGGTCGGGGATGCGCGGTCCCAGCCGGATGTGGGTGGCCACCACCGTGGCCCCGGCCCGGGCCGCCTCCGGCAGGTAGGCGGGGTCGGCGAAGCCGCTGATGTCGTTGCCGACGACGGCCCCCGCCCGGTAGGACTCCCGGGCCACCGACGCCCGCCAGGTGTCAACCGAAACCGCCACGTCGAAGCGGGAGCAGAGGGCCTCGATGGCCGGCACCACCCGGTCCATCTCCTCCTGCTCGCCCACCTCCGGTCCGGGGCCGGCCTTGACCCCGCCCACGTCGAGCAGGTCGGCGCCGTCGGCGACCAGGTCCTCGGCCCGCCGGTAGAACAGGTCCAGGTCCCAGTACCGGCCTCGGTCGTAGAAGGAGTCGGGCGTGCGGTTCAAGATGCCCATGACCAGGGACCTGGTGGTGATGTCGAAGGTACGCGGCCCCAGCTGGACGAACACGGCCAGCGACCCTACTCCGGGACGGCCGGCCCGGCCCCGGGCCCGGCTAGAACAGCCGGGCCGTGAGGGCCTTGCGGTAGGTCGCGGTGCGGGGGTCGTCGGGGCCCAGTATCTCGAGCAGGTCGACGTACTCCTGGCGGGCGTCGTCGTCGTCGCGCACCCGCTCCAGCAGGGCGTCCAGTTTGGCCTCGACGCCGTCAGCGCCCGGGTCCGCCGCCTGCCCGGCATCGCCGCCCAGCCGGGCCTGGGCCGCCAGGTGGCGGGTCTCGGCCGATTCGGGGATCTTGGCCAGAAGGGCCAGGGCCTCGTCCCGCCGTTCGGCGGTGGCACCGTCGGCCACCAGGAGCGAGGCCAGAGCCAGTACCGCCTGCTCATTGGCCGGCTCGAGGGCCAGCGCCTGGCGCAGGGAGGCCTCGTCCCCCTTGGCGATCAACAGGTCGGCCTCGGTGGGAGCCGGGTTGAGGCCGGAGACCCACTGGCGGACCGCCGGCTCGGGCAGGGCCCCGACGAAGCTGTCGACCACCCGGCGGTCCCGTATGGCGTACACCGCCGGGATGGACTGGACCTGGAAGGTTGCGGCGGAGCGGGGATTGGCGTCCACGTCTATCTTCACCAGCTCCACGCCGTCGGCCTCGCCGACGACCTTCTCCAGGGTGGGGCCGAGGGTCCGGCACGGGCCGCACCAGGAGGCCCACAGATCCACGACCACGGTCGATTTCGTGGAGCGCTCGAGTACGTCGGTTTCGAACGTGGCGTCGGTGACGTCGGTGACCACAGCCATGGACGATTTCATCCTTCCGGTCCGGTTACTACTTGGTAGATGCTCTCCGGCATGCGGGGTGGCCCCGCGCTGCCATAGCTTTTCAGGCCATGAGCGACCCGACTACACAGGGTACCGGCGCCCC
Organism: Actinomycetes bacterium; assembly: GCA_021827225.1. The sequence continues at coordinate 16,469 of JAKAXG010000010.1, forward strand.
CCGGGGTATCAACGCCCCCGGAGTGAGCGCGTGGTTCGAGCAGAACGTCCCGGGCGTGGCGCTGCCCCTGTCCTTCACGCTGGTGGCGGGGGGTCGCAGCAACCTCACCTACCTCGTGACCGATGCCGGCGGCCGGCGCTACGTGCTGCGCCGTCCCCCCACCGGGCATCTGCTGCCCACCGCTCATGACATGGCCCGGGAGCACCGCATCATCGCGGCGATGGGCCCGGCCGGTGTCCCGGTGCCACCGGCGCTCGGCCTGTGCCGGGACGACGAGGTCAACGGCGCGCCGTTCTACGTCATGGGCTTCGTCGACGGCGTCATCGCCCGCAACGAATCCGACGTGGCCGCCCACTTCGACGAGGAGGCCCGTCGCCTCTGCGGCCTGGCGCTGATAGACACCCTGGCCCAGATCCACCAGGTGGACCCCGATGCGGTGGGCCTCGGCGATCTCGGCCGCAAGGAGGGGTACATCGCCCGCCAGCTCAAGAGGTGGTACTCCAACTACCAGGCCGCCAACGAAGCCAGGGGCGGCACCGTGCTCCCGGCCATGGAGGAGATCCACCAGCGCCTGTCGGCCAGCATCCCCGAGCAGGGACCGGCCGCGGTGGTCCATGGCGACTACCGCCTCGACAACTGCATCGTGGCGCCCGACGGCAGCCGGGTGCTGGCCGTCCTGGACTGGGAGCTGTGCACCCTGGGTGACCCCTTGGCCGACGTGGGGCAGTTCCTGGTGTACTGGCCCGAGGCCGGAGAGCGCTCCGCTCTCGGCCACGCCCCCACCGCCATGCCCGGCTTCGCCAAGCGGGCCGAGCTGATCGAGCGCTACGCCGCCGCGACCGGTCGCGATCTGTCCCACCTGGAGTTCTACGTGGCGTTCGCCTACTGGAAGCTGGCCGCCATCCTCGAGGGCGTCTACGCCCGCTACGTGGGCGGCGCCATGGGCGACGACGGGTTCGACTTCAGCGTCTACCCCGACAGCATCTCCTGGCTGGCCAACCAGGCGGTGGAGGCGGCCGGCCGGCTGGGCGTGTAGACGCCGGGCGGCCCCTACCCCGCCCGATCGGAGAGAATGTAGCCATGTCGGACTCCTCCGCCCCCGGACCGCACCAGCTGGCGCACATCCACGCCTGGCCGGCCCTCGAGCGGCCGGTCCTGGTGATCTGCATGGATGGGTGGATAGACGCCGGGCTGGCCGCTGCCAACGCTCTGACCCACCTGGCCGACTCGATGCCCCACGAGCTGGTCGCCACCTTCGACAGCGACGAGCTGATCGACTTCCGGGCCCGCCGACCCAGCCTGCGGATCGTCAACGGCGTGGACAAGGAACTCCGCTGGTCGGAGATCAAGCTCGAGGCCGCGACCAACCGGACCGGGCGCAGCGTGGTGATCCTCTCCGGTCCTGAGCCGGACATGAAGTGGCACCGCTTCATGTCCGAGGTGGTCTCGCTGGCCGGTCGCATGGAGGTGGAGCTCGTCGTGGGCCTGGGAGCCTTCCCGGCCCCGGTGCCCCACACCCGCCCGGTTCGACTGGTCGGCACGTCGACCGACCCCGAGCTGGCCGCCCGGGTCGGCTACCTCCCGGCCAGCATCGAGGTGCCCTCGGGAGTCCAGGGAGCGCTCGAGGTGGCTTTCGGGGAGGCCGGCATCCCGGCCGTGGGCCTCTGGGCCCGGGTGCCGCACTACGTGGCGGCCATGCCCTACCCGGCGGCGTCGGCCGCCCTGGTCGACGGCCTGGCCCGGATGGCCGAGCTCGAGATCGACGCCGCCGCCCTGCACGCAGCGGCCGCCGCCAGCGCCCAGCAGATAGCCCAGCTGATCGCCGGCAGCGAGGAGCACGCCGCCCTGGTCCGCCAACTGGAGGTCCAGCACGACAGCGAGCTGCCGGCCGAGCCCGGCGGGCTCGGCGACCTCCCGTCGGGTGACGAGCTGGCGGCCGAGCTCGAGCGGTTCCTGCGCGGCGAACGCTGAGCTGTCCGGGCCGCCGGTTCAGACCACGAAGTTGACCAGCCGGGGGGGCCGGACGATCACCTTCTTCGGGGTGGCCCCGCCGAGCGCGTCGACAACCCGGGGCGACGCCAGGGCGGTTGCCTCCGCCTCGGCCTCGCCGACCGACGCGTCCACCTCGAGGCGGTCACGGACCTTGCCGTTGACCTGGACGACCATGGTGACGGTCTCGACCCGGATCATCGCCGGGTCGGCCGCCGGCCACCGCTGGGAGTGCAGCGGTTCTCGGTCGGGGTGGCGCTGCTCCCAGAGTTCGGCGGTCATGTGGGGGGCCATCGGGGCCAGCAGCAGCAGCAGCGAGTCCACGGCGAAATCGACCGTCTCCCGCCGGCCGCCGGCCGGCGACTGGATGTAGCGGTAGACGTTGTTGACGAACTCCATGCACCCAGCCACCGCGGTGTTGTACGACCAGCGCTCGTAGTCGGAGCTGACCTTGTCGATCAGACGGTGCGTCTCTTTTTCCAGGTCCCGGTCAGAGTCATCGGGCTGGCGTTCCACGATGGACACACGCTCCACCGACCCGGTGGCCAGGCGCCACAGCCGCCCCAGGAACCGGTGACACCCCTCGATCATCTGGTCGGTCTGCGGCCCCCAGTCGAAGTCGTCACCGGGGGGACCCACGAAGAGGTGGAACAGCCGGAGCGAGTCCGCGCCGACGGTGTCGAAGTACTTCTCGGGCGATATGAGGTTGCCCTTCGACTTCGACATCTTGGAGCCGTCCATCGTGATCATGCCCTGCGTGAACAGCCGGGCGAACGGCTCGCGCACGTCACTCGGGGCCAGGCCCTGGTCGCCCAGCGCCCGGGTGTAGAACCGGGCGTAGAGCAGGTGCAGGATGGCGTGCTCGATGCCGCCGATGTACTGGTCCACCGACATCCACCGCCGGGCCGCATCCTGGTCGATGGGCGATCCGGTGTCCCACGGGTCGCAGAAGCGTAGGAAGTACCACGACGAGTCGACGAAGGTGTCCATGGTGTCGGTCTCGCGCTCGGCCGGTCCCCCGCACTTCGGGCAGGTGGTGTGCAAGAAGGCGTCGTGGTACCGCAGCGGCGACTCCCCCGTCGGGCGGAACTCCACGTCGTCGGGCAGCAGCACCGGCAGCTGGTCCTCCGGCACCTTGACGATCCCGTCGGTCGGGCAGTGGACCACCGGTATGGGGCAGCCCCAGTAACGCTGGCGGGAAAGGAGCCAGTCGCGCAGCCGGTAGTTGACGGTCCGCCGGCCCAGGCCCTGCGCCTCCAACCATTCGATGGCCCGGGTCTTGGCCTCCGCGGTGTCGGTGATGCCGTCCAGCCAGTCACTGTTGATGCGGGGACCGTCGCCGGTGTAGGCCTCGCCCTCCCAGCCCTCCGGCGGCGAGACGGTGCGGACGATGGGCAGCCCGTAGGCGGTGGCAAAGTCGTAGTCGCGCTGGTCCTCGGCGGGCACGGCCATGATGGCCCCGGTCCCGTAGGTCATGAGCACGTAGTCCGCCAGGTAGATCGGGACGGGCTTCGAGTTGAACGGGTTGATGGCGTAGGCCCCGGTGAACACCCCCCGCTTGTCCAGGGGACCCTCGCTGGACTGGCGGTCGATGTCGGACTCGTTGCGGACCCGCTCCACGAACGCCTCGACCTCGGCCCGCTGCTCGGCGGAGGTGATCACCGGCACGAGCGGGTGCTCCGGGGCCAGCACTGCGAAGGTCATCCCGAACGCGGTGTCGGGGCGGGTGGTGAAGACCCGCAGGCCCTCCCCGTCGTGGCCCTGTACCGGCAGCACGAACTCAGCCCCCTCCGAGCGGCCGATCCAGTTGCGCTGCATGACCTTCACCCGCTCCGGCCACTCGAGGTCCTCCAGGGCGTCAAGCAGCTCGTCGGCGTAGGCGGTGATGCGGAAGAACCACTGCTCGAGGTCCCGCTTCACCACCAGGTCGCCGCTTCGCTCGCAGGTCCCGTCGGCCAGGACCTGCTCGTTGGCCAGGACCGTCTGGCACCCCGGGCACCAGTTGACCGGGGCGTTCCTCCGGTAGGCCAGCCCGGCGTCGAGGAACCGCTGGAAGATGACCTGGTTCCATCTCATGTACAGCGGGTCGTGGCTGCGGATCTCCCGCCGCCAGTCGTAGCTGGCCCCCAGCCGCTTCAGGCTGGACTTCAACTCCTCGATGCGGGCGTCGGTGAAGGGTCGGGGGTGGACGCCGGTCTTGATGGCGGCGTTCTCGGCCGGCAGGCCGAAGCTGTCGAAGCCGATGGGGCTGAGCACGGCGTAGCCCTGCATGGTCCGCTGGCGCACCAGCAGGTCGCCGAAGGTGTAGTTGCGCACGTGCCCCTGGTGGGCGGCGCCGCTCGGGTAGGGGTACATGCAGAGGACGTAGTAGGGCGGGCGGGGATCGTCGTTGTCCACCTGGTAGGCGCCCTCGGCCTCCCAGCGCCGCTGCCATTTGTCCTCGACGGCCTGGGGGTCGTATTGCTCTGCCATGGCCCTACAGGGTACTTCGGGCCCGCTCACCGCCTATCGGGTTTGGGCCGCCTTGCTCCCCGCCCGGCGGCTGTTCTAAAGTCATCGAACCCTTCTGGGGGCGTAGCTCAGTTGGTAGAGCGCTTGCATGGCATGCAAGAGGTTC
>JAKAXG010000522.1 GCA_021827225.1 Actinomycetes bacterium
ACCGCTCGGCGGTTTCGCCTTTCGACGCCGCTGCCGCCGCCCTGCTCTCGGGCGAGGTCAACAAGATGCTGATCGCCCTGGACGAGCGGGAGCGGGAGATCCTGCGCCTGCGCTTCGGGCTGGACCGGGGCGAGCCCCGGACGCTGGACGAGGTCGGCGAGCACTTCAGCCTGACCCGCGAGCGCATCCGCCAGATCGAGGCCCGGGCCATGTCGAAGCTGCGCCATCCCTCGACCGACCGGGGGGCCCGGGAGCTGCTCACCGGCTGAGAGCCGGGTAGCCCTCCGACATCCGGCGCACCGTCGCCGCCGGTCCGGCGACCACCAGGTACTCCACGTTGCGGACCCGGCCCACCTGCCCGACCTTCTCGCCTCGGGGGTTGTGGATCCCGATCTGCGCCCCCACGTAGCGCTTCGAGTCGAAGGCCAGCACCGCCACCTCGCCCCGCCCCGACGCCATGTCGGTCAGGTCCTCCAGGTTGATCCACCCTTCGTCGCTGCCGGAGATGACGACCACCTCGGCCGGCACCTCGCGAACCAGCCGGGCCAGGGCGTCGGGGGCGTCCCGCCGGCGGTTGAACACGCTCGCCGATCCCGGTTCCCGCAGGTCGACCCGCTTGCAGGCCACCCCGTAGTGGGCGGGGGCGTCCCATGCGATCAGGGTCTCCCACACGTGGTAGTTGCCGTTGTAGCGGTGCTGGTTGTAGGGGGGGTCCAGGTAGGCCAGCCCGGCCTCGCCGAGGTCTCCCACCACCTCCGTGGCGTCGCCGTGCACCGCCCGGCCGGACCCGGCCAGCAGTCCTGGCAGCCGCAGGTCGAGCGGGGTGAAGGACCGGGCCGCCCAGGTCTTCAGGTAGGCCATCTGCACCCCGGTGGTCGAATCCACCCGGTCGGCGGCCAGCAGCAGCGAGGTGAGGAGGATGGGGCGCCACGGATGGTCGGGGCCGAGGGCCTCGATGGCGTCGCGGATGGCGTCGATGCGCCGGGCGTTGTGCTCCTGGAAGTAGCGGGCCCGCCGGCTGAAGGTCTCCGTCACGTAGCCGTCCACGCCTGGCAGCCCCTGCAGATGACAAAGAAACGCCGCCGCGCCCTCCACGTCCACCTCGGAGCCGTCGACGGCTATGAAGCAGTCGGCCAGCACCGCCGCGTAGCGGGCCGAGTCAACGGCGGTCACATGGGCGCCCCGCCGCTTCCATTCCTGCGCCACCCTGGTGGTGCCGGTGAACAGGTCGATGGCCCGGTCCGCCCCCGACCGATCCAGGAGCTCACCGAGGACGGGCACCAGCCGTCGTTTCGACCCGAGGTACTTGATCACCCGGCGGCTCAGAGGGTCCGGCCGCCGAAGGCCCTGGGCAGGCTCTTCAACACGATGGCCCCCACGAGGTGCAGCTTCCGGCTCGACACGAGCACCAGGGCGTACCTGCCGCCGGTGGAGTTGTCGGCCATGTCGACCTGCCCGGGGGCGAACGTCCCTTCGAAGGCCATGGCGCACACGGCGGTGTCGTTCTCGGCCGCCAGCTGGGTCCGGGCCCAGCCGGGGAGCTGGCTGCGGACGGCGTCCACGGGGATCCGGTGGACCCCGATCAGGCGGGCGGTGCGGTCGTGGATGGCGCTGCTGCCCACCGGTATGGCCCGGTAGCAGACCGAGACGGACCCGTTGGATACCTTGGGGGTGGCCGGGCCGCAGGCGGCCAGCACCATCCCGGCGGCCACAGCCACGGCCGCCAGGCACGCCCGCCGGCCCGGGCGGACCCCGACGCTCACGCTGATGCTCCCGACCGAGGAGAATCTAGCGCCGGCACCTCCACCGGCTGGCGTACCCTCCGCCGCCCGAGGACGGCCAGGGTGCCCCACGAGGTCCAGCCGAAGAGCAGGATCAACCAGAACGACAGCACCCGGTACAGCAGCACGGCCGCCACCGTCGACTCGGTGGCCCCCCCGAAGGTGACCAGAGCAACCGTGAGCGAACCTTCCACCGCACCCAGGCCGCCGGGGGTGATGGGAAGGGTGGCGGCCAGCTGACCGGCCCCGTAGGCGAGCAGCAGACCCTGCCATGGGACCGCCGCCCCCACCGCCATGAACGACAGCGCCAGGCAGCTCAGGTCGGCCATCCAGTTGGCCAGCCCCATCACCGCCGCCCGGGTCCACACCCCCGCCGACGGGCTGACCGCGGCCAGCTCGCTGGTCCATGCCGCCACGACCTCCGCCGCCGGCGTCCCGGCGTGGGGCCGCTGGAACAGCCGCTGCGACAGGCGGACGGCCCGGGTCACGTGGGGCAGCAGGCGGCGCCGCTCCGAGACGGCCACCACGAACAGCAGGGAGAGCAGCAGGATGCCCAGGATGGCCTCCACCAGGTCGTAGGCGCTGCCGGTGGACGCCGCCAGGGCCAGCCCCACGGCCGAGATGGCGGCCAGGGAGGTGAAGGTGACCACGTTGAACGCCAGGATGACCCAGGTGGCCAGCAGGTCGTCGGCCCCCCAGCGGCGGAACTGGCGGAACAGGTAGGCCAGGTACACCACGCTCCCGCCCGGGAAGGAGTTCTGGATGGCGGAGCCGGCCATGGTGATGCCGAACATCTGCGGTACCGGGATCCGGACCTGCCCGGCCCGGAGCAGCCGGCGCTGGAGCTGGCTCAGGGCCAGGTAGCAGGCCGCCTCCGCCGCCACGGCGATCACCACCCACCACCAGCGCAGTCGGTCCAGGTACCCGGTGACGCCCTGGAGCTCCTCGGTCTTGCCGGAGATGGCCCAGACGGCCACGCCCAACGCGGCCAGGGCCACCACCATCCTGATCACCGGCCACGCCCGGGACAGCCGGCCGCGGCCGGGAGCCACGATCGGAGGGTCGGGAGGGGTGGTCACGCGCCGCCGATTCTGGCATCTCGGCGCCCGTCCGGCCCCGGCGCGGGCCGGATCCGGGGGCGGTCTGGCACGCTTGACCCGTGTACGGACCTCCCGGCCCCTCCGGCGCGACCGCCCCGGAACCCCGCCGCCCCTGGTGGGCGCCGGCGCCCGACCCGGAGCTGCCCCCCATCCGGCCGGGCCGGGCCTACGCCGAGGTCCTGCTCGTCTTCGCCGCCTTCTTCCTGGCCGGCATCGTGGCCGCCTCGCTTCTCCTGGCCGACCGCTACCGCAACTCCCTCAACACCGCGAGCTGGGCCGCCTACGGCAACCAGGCGGTCGACCTGATCGCCCAGATCGGCCTGGCCCTGGCGGTGGTGCTGCTGTTGTCGGCCCGGCGGGGGGTGTCCGGCTCCGCCCTCGGCCTTCGGATACCCCGCCTGGACGACGGCCGCCTGGCCGTCAGCCGGAGCATCCGGATCGTGGCCTGGGGCCTGTTCGCCCTCATCGTCGGCGGCGTCCTCAACGCCGTCCTCCAGACCGGCCACCTGCCGACCGGGTCTCCCACCGCCCCGGAGTTGCTGTTCGGCGTGGTCGATTCCGTCCAGGCCGGCGTCATCGAGGAGCTGGTCGTCCTGGCGTTCGTGGTCGTCACGCTCCGCCAGGCCCGCCGGCCGTGGTGGGAGGTCACGGCGGTGGCCCTCGTGCTCCGGGGGTCGTACCACATCTACTACGGGCCCGGGGTGTTCGGGATCCTGCTGTGGGCGGCCCTGTACTACTGGACCTACCTGAGGTTCCGGGAGCTGGTCCCGTTGATGGTCTGCCACGCCGGGTGGGACATCGTGGGCTTCCTCTCCCAGAGATGGGCGGCCGTCTCGGGGGTGGCCCTGCTGGTCGTGGTGGCCATCTGGATGTCGGCCATCATCCTGTGGCTGAGCGAGCGCAACAGCCGGCCCCTCGCCGGCGCCGGCCCGGCGTGGCCCGTCGACCGGTCCCACCCGGTCGGGGAGTGGCGCCGCCCGGTCGGCGGCGGTGGGGGAGGCGAGGTCCGGCCCGGCCGCCCGGCGCGGCCGGCCGGTGGGCCGTGGGCGTGGCCGCCCGCCGGGCGCTGGCAGGATCCCCCCGCGCCGGGGGTCCAGCCGCCGGCGTCGGAGCCCGCTCCTCCGGCAGCGAGCGGTGGGGCCGCACCCCCCGGGTGGCACCCGGACCCCGCCGGCTACAACCGGTGGCGGTGGTGGGACGGACAGCGCTGGACCGAGCACGTCTCTCACCACGGCTGATCCGGGCCTGGCCTGATCAACCGGGC
>JAKAXG010000523.1 GCA_021827225.1 Actinomycetes bacterium
TGCGCCCCGGCCGGCCGGTAGCCGAGGCCGGGGGACCGGTCACCGGTGGTGGGACGGTGGAAGCAGGACCGTCGCTCCGCCCCGGCGCGGCCGACCGCGGCGGAGCGGGGCGGCCGGGAACCGATGCGGTCGGCTCAGTAGTCGGCAGGGGGGTCGCTCGCCGGGAAGGACTGCTCCGACTCCTCGGTCACCCGGTCCTCGGGCTCGGGGCGGGGGTCCTTGGACCCGGCCTCCTCGGAGGCCGGCGACGCGGGACCGCCACCGGGACGACGCCCGGTCTGGCCACCGGATCCACCCATCTGGTTATCGGCATCTGACACGTACGGCCACTCCTTGTATCTGGGGCACGGATCCCGGTCCTCATACCGGGACGCGAACCCGAACGTCCCCGGGACGGGGGTCCCGGACCTGATCCCTACCCGCCGCGGCGGAGTTTGACCGCCCGCGCTCCCGGGTACAACACCGACGCTGTTTACAGGAAGAAGGTTCCTATGACGGTAGCGATGCCGGGTTCCGACAGCTCCATGGAGCAGGGGCCCGGGTACGGAGGGCGGACCCAGCACGTGGCGATAGCCGGGCCCAGGAGCGGGCTCGCCGTCTGGACCGATCAGAGCCATAACCGGTGCGTGCTCCGCTTGAGCGGCCGGCTGTGCGCCGACACGGTAAGCCTGCTCGACAGTCACGTGGACTTCCTCGGGTGCCGGTCGTGCGAGGAGGTGGTCATCGACCTGCAGCGCATCGACCACATGGATCCAGTGGGGGCCCGCTTGATCGTCGGCTTCGGCCACTACGTGGCCGGGCGGGGCGGACGCTTCGCAGTGGACGGGGTCCGCCCGACGGTGCGGTCCATGCTGGCCGAGGCGGAGGTGGAGCTCTCCTGACGCCCTTCGCCGCCTCTCACCGGGGTCTCGCGCCAGCCCGGCACGCGGCTGGCCTCGAGGCCCGCCCGGGTGACGGCTGAGGCGAAGCGGCGGGCGTCGCGCACGGCGCAGCCGTTGGCGTCGTTGTTGAAATAGCAGTATATGTCATTGCTGCTGTCATACAGCGAGGCCAGGTGGCGGGCCCACGTCTGGAGCGGCGACCTGGTGTAGCACGACGGGGGCCGCCCACCCCCCCGGTGGAAGCGCACATACGACCAGTCGGCGGTCCGCCAGCGTGGCAGCGGCACCGGGCCACCGTCGGCCATGCACCACGCCGCGCCGTGCCGCTCGAGCACGGCCCGCACGTCGGCAGCGCACCAGCTCGGGTGGCGCACCTCCACCGCCACCCGCACCCCGGCGGGGAAGCAGCGCAGGGTCATGTCCAACGCGTCGGCGTCCGCCCGGAGGTTGGGCGGCAGCTGGAGCAGCACCGGTCCGAGGCGGTCCTCCAGCCGGGCGGCTCGGGACATGAGCCGCTCGACCGGCTCGGCCGGGTCCTCGAGCCGCTTGACGTGGGTGAGGTACCGGCTGGCCTTCACCGCGATCACGAAACCCTCGGGGGTGTTGCGCCTCCAGTGCTCGAAGGTCTCGGCCTCCGGCAGCCGGTAGAAGGAGTTGTTGAGCTCCACCGTGGCGAACCGGCCGGCGTAGTGGTCCAGCCAGCGGGCCTGGGGTACCTCCGCGGGATAGAAGAGGCCCTTCCAGTCCCGGTACTGCCAACCGGAGGTCCCGATCAGCACCGGCACGGCTAGTCCTCGGCCAGCCGGGCCGCCGCCTCCAGCATCACGGCGTGCACGAAGGCCTGGGGCAGGTTGCCCCGCATCTGGTGTTCCGCCACGTCGTACTCCTCGGAGTAGAGGACGGGAGGCCCGCACGCCGCCTTGATGCGCTCCCACCAGCGCATCGCCTCCGTCCGGCGCCCCTGCTGGGCCAGGGCCATGGCCATCACGAACCCGCACAGGTTGAACGACCCCTCCCCGTCCTCCAGTCGACTGCGCCCCAGGCGGAACCGGTAGGCGTAGCCGTCCCGGACCAGATCACGGTGGTAGGCCGCGAGGGTGGCGACGGTCCTGGGATCGTCGCCTGGAATCGCCCCTCGCAACGGGGGCAGCAGTAGCGCCCCGTCCAGCCCGGGGTCGTCGGGGGAACGGGTCCAGTGGCCGTTGCGGTGCAGGGAGGTGGCGGTGGTGTCGGCCACGATCCGGTCGGCCAGGGCCATCCACCCGGCGGCGGCCTGTCCGGGCGGGGCCACCCCGGCCAGCGCCCGCAGGCCGGCGGCGGCGGTGAGCCGACTGTGGGTCCAGGGCCGGTCGTCGATCTCCCAGATGCCGGCGTCGGGCTCCTGCCACCGCTCGGCGATGGCCGCCGCTCCGACCTCGGCCGCCTTCCATCCCTCCGTCTGGAGGATCCCGTCCCGCGCGGCGGCGGCCAGGAGGAGCAGCGCCTCGCCGAAGGCGTCGAGCTGGAACTGCTGGTTGACCCAGTTTCCCACCCGGTCGAAGCCTCCTGGGTAGCCGGGCATCCCGAGCTCCGACTGGTCGGGCACCGCAGCCCCGGTGACCGTGTAGGCCGGTGCCATCCGCGGACCGTGCTCGAGCAGCCGGGCCCCGACGAAGCTGGCGGCGTCCGCCACCAGCCTCGGGTCCCCGGCGGCCGAGGCGGCCTGGCCGGCGTAGCACTGGTCCCGGATCCATACGTAGCGGTAGTCGTAGTTGCGCCCCGCCTCGGCCCGCTCAGGCAGGCTGGTGGTGGCGGCCGCCACCATGCCACCGCCCACCGATGTCAGGCCGAGCAGCACGGCGTAGGAATGGCGCGCCTCTGACGGGTCCAGGCACGAGTCGAGGGGCGGCACCGACCGCTGCCAGGCGGATTCCGTCGCCTTCCAGGCGTCGTCGGCGCGGACCGTAGCGCCGTCGACCGGTCCGGCCGATATCTCCAGGACCAGGTCGTGATGGGTGCCGGCGGGGACGGTCAGATCCGCGCTCAGGTGCCGCCTGGTCCGCCCCGGCGACACCCGGGCGTGCGGGCCGCCCTGCCAGCGGAGCCGCAGGTCGCCGGTCCGGGCCGTCCACACCCCGTCATGGTGCTCGAGGTCCCTGAGGGCCTCCTGGCCGTAACCGGCCCGGGGCTCGAGCAGCACCCGGACCCGGGCGTCGCCGTCCACCGCCACCACCCGCCTCAGCAGGACGACCCGCCCCGGCTCGGCCGGGAACGCCAACGCTTCCCGGCACTCGACTATGCCGGACCCCGTCACCCAGCGGCTCCGCCAGATGAGGGACCCGGGTTCGTAGTAGCCGCCCCACACGAACCGGTCGGCCGGGGTCACGGCGTAGCACCCGGCGCCACCGATCAGCGAGGAGAACACCGACGGGCTGTCCCAGGACGGGGCGCACATCCAGGCGATGTCCCCCCGGGGGCCGACCAGGGCCCCCCGCTCACCGTCGGCGACGAGGGCGTACTCGCGAAGTACATGGGGCGGGAACTCGGCCCCGAGGGGGGTCACCGGGAGGCCGCCCCGCCCAGCCCGGCCGCCAGGAAGGCGACGGCGGCCGACACCAGCGCGCTGCGCCGGTAACGGGGGAAGGCGACGGCGGCCAGGAGCATGCTGGCCCCGTGCAGTCCGTCCACCGCCGCTCCGGCCCGGACGGCGCGCCGGCGATCCCGCGGCCCGCCCCGCCCGGCGATCCACCGGACCACGAACGCCTGGGCCGCCATGCGACCGCCGAGCACCCGCACCAGCCAGGCGGGCGGGACCGCGCCCCGTCCGGCGGCCCAACGGGCGGCCGCTCCGGGGGACCCGGCCATGACCGCCCCCGCCGCCCCCTCTCCGAGACTCAGAGCAGATGTCATCCTCACGGCATACTTCTTCCCCTTTCGTGAATCGTTAAGCCAGGGGGCGGCCCGGGTAGTCCCGGCCCATGACGTTGACCGATTCCGGCACGAGCATTGTGGACCTGATCCGCTCCGACCACGCCGAGATCGAGCGCCTTCTGTCCCGTTTCGAGGACACCCCGGCCGATCGGCGAGGCGAGTACCTCTGCGAGGTGACCCACGAGCTGAGCCGCCACGAGGTGGCCGAGGAGCAGGTCCTCTACCCCGCCCTCCGCGCCGACGCCCGCCAGGGCGGGGCGGAGGCGGACCAGCGGATAGATGAGCAGTCCAAGGCGGAGAGAATGCTCGCCGAGATGGCGGACCTCGGGCCTGAATCCGAGCAGTTCAGGGC
>JAKAXG010000524.1 GCA_021827225.1 Actinomycetes bacterium
GATGGTGCTGCGGATCTCGGTGATGATCCGGTCCAGGGCTGCGACCGACCGGTTGATGGCCTCGGTCATCTGTACCTCCGGGCGGCCCACCACCGCCTGGAGCCCGAGACCGGTCCCGAACAGGTGCTGTATCACCCGGTCGTGCAGATTCTTGGCGATGCGCTCCCGTTCCTCGACCAGCGCCAGGCTGGCCCGGGCCGCGCTCAGGTCGAGGGCCAGCGCGGCCGAGCGGGCGAACATCTCCACCACCGCCAGGTCCGCCTCCTCGTAGGGTGGGCCGGGCCGCTCGGCCGCCACCACCAGTGCCCCGAAGCGCCGCTCCTTGTGCAGCAGCGGCACAACCAGGGCGGGGCCCAGGGCGGGCGACATCCCCGGTAGGGGCGGTGGGTCGGCGGCGAAGAGATCGTCGACCACGAGGGAGCGGCCGGTGGTAATGACCTTCCGCAGGTACGTCTCGCTGGCGGGGTCGGTCCGGCCGAGCAGGCTGTAGGGACCGGGGGCGTCCTCGGCGACGGTCACCACCTCGTCCTCTGATTCGGACAGGGTGGCGGCGTAGGCTGCGGCGCCGCCGACCAGGCGGCGGGCGTGGGCCGCCGACAGGGTCAGTATGTCCTCGAGCGGTTCCCGGCCGAGCAGCGCCATGGTCAGGTCGGTCAAGCCCCGCAGTATCTCCTCGGTCCGCCTCCGGCCGGTGACGTCCCTCACCACCGTCCACCGGCGGGCACCGCCGAGGGCCCCGGTGGCGGTGACGGAGAGGATGTCGCCGATGAGCAGCGAGCCGTCCGGGCGGCGGTAGGTGATCTCGCGGCGACGGTCGTCGACCAGGCCGGCGGCCGCCCCGCTCTCGGACGCGGGCAGGCCGGGCAGCCCTCCGGCGGCCGCCAGCTGCTCCTCGGTCATGGCGAACATCGCCTGCGCCGCCCGGTTGGCCGAGAGCAGCTCTCCGCCCGGGCCGGTGAGGAAGACCCCGTCGGGACTCTCCTCGTATAGCGCCGCCAGATCTGCCAGCTCCCCTTGGACGGTGGCCAGCGCCAGCGCCACCGCGGCGGAGCGGGCCAGCATCTCGGCGGTGGTCATGTCATCGGGGCCGTAGGGCGGACGGCCGGGGCGGGCGGCCACGACGAGGCTGCCGAAATAGCGCTCGCCGTGCCTGAGCGGCACGCCGAGGGCCGGCCCCAACCCCAGTGAGCGGCCCGTGGCCGAAGCCCCGCTGCCCTCCCGGCTGAGATCCTCGATCAGAACCGGCTGGCGGCTGACGGTGATGGCCCCGGCCAGCACCGACCGCAGGGGGAAGCGCGCTCCGGTGTAGTCCGGAATGTCGGATGAGTCGGCGTCCTGGGCCAGTATCACGATGGTCGCGCCGTCATCGCCGGCCGCCGAGATCCACGCCGCCGCCCCGCCGAGCATGCGCCGGGCGGTGCCCGCCGTGCTTCTCATCAGCTCCGGGAGCGGGGCCCCGTCGAGCAGCTCGGTCGTCAGCTGGCCCAGGTTCTCCAGCGCCTGCTCGGACCGCCGCCGGCTGGTCACATCCCGGATGGTGACCCACTGCCCCACCGCCGTCGCCGGGCCCCCGCTGAGGGCCGCCACGAAGGTGGTGCCGTCACCGCGCCGGCACGGCACGTCCAGGTGGAACCGGCCGGGTCCGCCCGGGGACGAGAGAAGGCGGTGCAGCGGGCCGTCGGCGGGCTCGTCCGTTATGCCGGTGAGTGCGGCTCCCAGGATCTGGGCCGGGGTCATGCGCAGCATGGTGCACGCCAGCGGGTTGGCCTGGAGGAAGCGGCCTCCGGGGCCGATCAGGGCCGCCCCGTCGGGACACCCTTCGAAGAAGGCGGACACCTCGCCGGCCTGGACAGCGCTGTGCCCCTCCATGTTGTCGACCTTCAACCGGTCTGTCCCGGATGACCCACAGGCCCGTTGCCCACCGGCTCATGATGGCTCCTGCCGGCGGTCGTGTAGCAGGGACGAACGTCCCATAAGCGCCTCCGGGAGCCGGTTTGCAGAACCGGCGGCGGCGCCGGATCAGGCCGGGTTCGCCTCCCTGTCGCCGACCGGTACGGCCTGCACGGCGAGGATCGCCATGTCGTCGTGCGGTCGCCCGTCGAGGTGGTCCAGGGCGGACTGCAGCAGCCGCTCGGCTGTCGCCTGGGGGGTGAGGCCGTGGCAGTCGGCCAGGATCCGGCGGAGGCGCCCGACCCCGAGCAGCCCGTCCGTTCCCCTGGCGTCGGGAAGGCCGTCGGTGAAGCAGACCAGCATGTCCCCGGCTTCGAGCCGGAACTCCGTCGGGCGGAACTCGACCTCGCTCAGCATCCCCACGATGGGTCCGCCCACCTCGACCTCATCCACCCGACCGTCCCGATGGCGGAGGAGGGGCGGCGGGTGGCCACCGGCCGCCATCCGGACCGACACGTGCCCGTCCCCCTGGTGCAGCACTGCGTGCAGGAGGGTGACGAAAGACGTCCCGTCCGCCCGCAGCATGGCCGCGTTCAGCAACCGCAGGCGCTCGGCCGGGTCGGACGACACCAGCGCGACCGTCCCGAGGGACTGGCGTATCTGCCCGGTGAGGACGGCGGCCTCGACGCCTTTGCCGCAGACGTCGCCGACGGAGAAGCTCCAGCCCGATCCGTCCTCAGCCATCTCGTAGAAGTCACCGCCGATTTCGGTGGCCTCCATGGCCGGCCGGTAGATCGATCCGACCTGAAGGCCCGGAGGCACCGGCAGGTCGGCGGGCAGGAGGGCGGAGCGGAGGGTGGCGGCCAACGTGGAGCGCTCCTCGTAGATACGGGCGGCGTGGACCGCCACCGCCGCCCGCCGGGCCAGGCCACTCAGCACTTCCCGGTGGCATCCTGGCCGGGCGCAGAGGGCCAGGCTACCCAGGGCCGAACCGAAGGCCCGGAGGGCGAAGGTCACCACCTTCACCGGTCCGTCGGCCAGCAGCTCGACCGCGGCGGCGTGGGTGGCACCCAGCTCCGAGAGCTCCTCGGGGTCGGCGGCCTTCAACTCCTCCCAGTCCGCGTCGATGGCCCGCCGTATGCGTCGGCGGCCGGCCTCGTCGAGCCGGCTGGCCGGAACGGCCCGGTCGTCGAGGTGGGCACCCGGCCCGCGGCTCACCTGGCGGATCCGGTCGTTGTCCCAGAGGGTGACCGACGCCCACGTGGCCAGGCGGGGCACGACCAGGTCGGCGACGCGCCCGAGGGTCCGGCGCACGTCGAGGTTGCCGGCCAGGGCGTCGCTCACCTCCACGGCGAAGACGGCCTCCTCCCTCTCGGCCAGCGCCTCGGCGGACAGGTACCACACCGACCCGCCGTCGGGGAGACCACGGGGTGCCCGGGCCGTCACCGGGAAGCCCCGCAGCAGTTCGGCGACCGGGTGGCCGAGACGGGGCTCGGCCCCGGCGGAGCGGAGGACCCGGGCGGCAGCCGGATTCAGGTACGACAGGCGACCGTCCCCGTCGCCCACGAGGATGCCCGCCGGTTCGGCCTCGACGGCGAGGGCCCAGTCCAAGGCGTCCGGCTCAGAACGCCGCGCCCTGCCGCGACCGGAGCGAGACACCGTCCAGCCGGGCGTTGGGGCGGGCCGGACGCGACGCTGAAGGTCCCCGGCGCTCGATGGAGAAGAAGTCGGCATCCAGGCTGGCATCGTCGGGCAGGGCCAGGCTGAACCAGACGGTCTTGCCCCCAGGTGCGGTGGTGATCCCCCAGTCGGAGCTTATGGCAGCCACGATGTGCAGGCCCCGACCGCTCTCGGCCAGGGTGTCGTCCTCGCCGGCCAGCGGCCGGCGCAGCTGCGTGTCGCCGTCGCGGATTGCGATCGTCACCGATTCGCCGCTCGCCACCGTGAGAACCAGCCCGGTGCCGGCGTGGCGGACGGCGTTGGCCACCAGTTCGCTGGTGCCGAGTTGAGCGTCGTCGACCAGCCTCGGCAGGTTCCACTCGAGGAGCAGGTCCCTGACGAAGTGGCGCGCCGCGGTCACGCTGGAGGGGTGGCAGGGTAGTCGCAGCACCTGTTCGGTGGGGTTCATGAGGGCCTCTCCATGCCGCCGCTCCCGTCCTCGGAGGCCATCTCGCCGGACGGTGGTAGAGACACTACCCCCCGGCGGGCCGACTCGACCGTGGCGTACTGCGGAAGGAGGTCTGAACCACC
>JAKAXG010000525.1 GCA_021827225.1 Actinomycetes bacterium
CGCGGCCACCACTCCCCCGACCACGGCCGCGCCGGCCCACGCCCCGGTCAGCGCCGTCGCGCCGACCACCGCCGCGCCTCCCCCCACGGACCCTCCGCAGACCGCTCCGCCGCACACCGCCCCCCCGCCGCCCACCACCGCGCCCCCGCCGCCCGCGACGTCGCCCCCGGCGACCACCGCTCCCGCCGCCGCCCCGGCGGTGACCGCCGCCGCTCCCGCCGGCTACGGATGCGCCGCCGCCCTGGCCTACCTCGCCGCCCACGCCGCCCCCGGCTTCCGGTTCGAGTGCCCCGGCAACGCCCTGGGCCACCAGGCCATGACCTGCGCCTTCGTGGCGGGGGTGTGCCCCGGCGCCCGCATCATCGCCATCGCCGACCCCTGCCCGGCCGCCTACATGAACGAGGCGTACAACTCCCGGGTGGCCGAGGGCCTGGCCCCCGGCCCGTTCGACCCCTACGGCTACTGCCGGAACTGAGCTGCGCCCGGCGTCACCGGCCGGCGGGTGTCACCCCTCGGCGCCGGCGTCCCGGCCGGCCAGCGCCTGCAGCACCTCGGTGGCGCTGACGCCCTGCTCCGCCTCCAGCACGCCCAGCAGGTCGCGGGCCACGGACAGCACCCCGAACAGCACTTCCCGGGGGTCGTGCTCGCCGGCGACCGCCGTGATGTCGGCCGCCCTCCGCTCGACCGGCCCGACGTAGGCGGTGAGCACCGCCAGACCCAGCCTCCTGCGCTCCATCGGGGTCAGGGACGCCACGGATCCGTAGGCTACCGGCGCCCGCGCCCCACCCGGGCGACGGTTCTGGTACGAAACGTACAGCTCGGTGATCAACTAGCCGACATAGAGGGTAACGGCACACCAGAGACACCAGGAGGTGCCCATGAAGCCGGACAGCCGGTTGTCCGCCCTGCTCATCGAGATGCTGGGCTCGGCCGCCATCTGCGGTATGGCACTGGTCACGGACCTGCTGCTGGGCGTTCGGCGACGGCGGGCCGTCCGGGCCTGAACGCCGCCGTATCCCGGTTGCCTGCCGGCCGGCTCTGGCCGAGACTGGGGCATGGGCCGAACCTATGACGCCGTCGACGACCGGCTGGCCGGGTGGCTGCAGCAGCAGCCGGTGTTCTTCGTGGCCACCGCGCCGTCCGGCGACGGCGGCCACGTCAACTGCTCCCCCAAAGGCAACCGGGGCGAGTTCATGGTGCTCGACGGCGGGCGGGTCGCCTTCCTAGACCAGACCGGCAGCGGCGTGGAGACCATCGCCCACCTCCGGGAGAACGGCCGCATCGTGATCATGTTCTGCGCCTTCGACGGGCCGCCCCGGATCGTCCGCATGCACGGCCGGGGCCGGGCTGTGCAGGCCGGCGAGTCCGGGTTCCCGGCTCTCCGGCAGCGCTTCCCCGGCGGGGACGGTGTCGGCGTCCGGTCCGTGGTGGTGGTGGACCTGGAGCGCATCTCCGACTCGTGCGGCTACGGGGTCCCCCTGATGAGCTTCGACGGCCACCGCCCGACCATGGACGAGTGGGCGGCCCGCAAGGGCGCCGAGGGCATCGAGCGGTACTGGGCGGAGAAGAACTCATCCAGCCTGGACGGCCTGCCCGGGGTCACCGCCCCGGCCGGCTGAGCGGGATCCCCCGCCGCCCGGCCGGAGACCCATAATCTGACGCCATTCCGCAACCACCTGATCCCCAACCCCGGCAGTCGCCCGCCGAGCTCCAGCGGCGGGTGGCCGAACTGGGCCACGCCATCGCCGCCGCCCGGGCGGCCGCCCTGTCGCGCTCTGCCGCCTTGGCGGCGGCGCCGGTCGCCGCCTCCTGGCTCAACCAGCGGTGGGTGGCCACCGGGGTCATCAGCGGACTGGCCGCCGCCGGTCTGATCACCGGAGCGGTGGTCTCCCAGTCCGATGGCGGGCCGGGCCCCGCGACCACCGCCGGCACCGCCACCACCGTCGCCGGTGGAGCGCCCCGCGGGGCCGGGAACGCCGACGCTGGGCTGCCCTCGAGCGGCGCCCGGGCCGAGACGGGCGTCTCATCCCTGCCCCGATCCGCTTCGCCGTCGACCACCGTGGCCAACCGGTCGGTCCGTCGGTCGGTGCCGGCGCCCGGCACCACCGGCCCGGGCGCGGCCGCCACCATCACCGCCGCTACCAGCCCCCCGGCCCTGGTCGCGTCCGCGTCCACGATGACCGCGGAGGCCCGGAAGGTGCCGGTGCTGGTCTTCACCACCACCCCGGCGGCGGCCCCCCCGACCTCGTCCGCCCCTTGGCACCCGGCTGCACCCCGCATCACCGTCCCGCCGACCACGGTCAGGCCCCGCCCGGCGGCGCCCCGCCCCACTCCCCCGCCGACCGCCCCCCTTCCCGTGTCCCCGCCATCACTTGCGGCGCCGAGCCCCACGCTTCCGCCACCGGTGGCGGCACCGGCGCCGGTCACCATCGAGCAGGTGTCGGCCGGGTGGCGATCGCGCCGGGTCGACCGCGACCATCCCCACCCCCAGGGTCACGGGCACGGCGGTGACGATCGGCCCGGACGGCGGAAGAGTGGGCGCTGAGGGACTCGAACCCCCGACCCCCGCCTTGTAAGGGCGGTGCTCTAACCAACTGAGCTAAGCGCCCGGGAGCGCACCATGGTAGAGCCCCCGGCGGCCCGGCGCTCGCTTCCGGGCGCCCGCGGGTGCCTCCGGCCTCGCCGGAGCGGGCGTTGCCCGTCGAACCGTGCGGCCGAGCCGCAGAGGTGATAGACGTCTTGGCTGCTCGTAGAGGAGCGAGTCCGGATAGGCAAGCACGAGGGAGGGCGACGTGACCGTACAAGCGGGCGTCGGTTTGACCGGGTTCGACGGAAAAGTTGCGGTCGTCACCGGGGCGGGCCGGATGCGTTCCATCGGCCGGCCGGTGGCCGTGGCCCTGGCCCGGGCCGGCTGCGACGTGGTGCTGACCGGGACCGGACGCCCGCCCGAGCGGTACCCCGACGACGAGAGAGCGGCGGGCTGGCGGGACATCGATTCGGTGGCGGAGGAGATCCGCTCGACGGGCAGGAGGGCGCTTCCGGTGGTGTCGGACGTGGCGGACGAGGCCGCGGTCGGGGAGCTGGCGGGCCGGGTGATGGAGGAGTTCGGCCGCGTGGACATCGTCGTCAACAACGCCGGCGCGGCCCGCGGGGAAGACCGCAGACCGGTGGTGGACCTCGATCCCGGCCTGTGGCGCAAGGTGCTCGAGGTCAACCTGACCGGGTCGTTCCTGATGTCGAAGATCTTCGGACAGAAGATGATCGACGGTGGCCGTGGGGGCTCGATCGTCAACATCTCCTCGATCGCCGGCAAGCGGCTCGATGCCAACACCGCCGCCTACGCGGCGTCCAAGGCCGGGATCCACGCCCTCACCGCCTGCATGGCCCAGGAGGTGGGTCGGGACGGGATCCGGGTCAACGCCATCTGCCCCGGCGTGATCGACACCTCGCGCATGGACGACCTCGGGCGGGGCGAGCAGTGGGAGCGCTTCGTCCGCAACTTCATCCCGCTCGGGCGCGCCGGTACCGGAGAGGACGTCGCCCACGCCGTCCTCTACCTCTGCTCAGATCAGGGAGCCTGGGTCACCGGGCAGGCCTGGAACGTCGACGGCGGCTCCGTCGTGCAGCACTGAACCCACAGGAGCCACCCCTGTGCCTCTACAGGTCCTCCTCGGAAACGACCTCGACGCCGGCGGCGACCAGCGCCTCGGCGGTGACGCCCAGGCCGTCCACCAGGGTGCCGCTGTGACTGCCGTCGTAGATCTGGTGGCAACCGCACGACGGCGAGCGGGCCTTCAGCACCGCCCTCCCGGCGCCGGCGGCGCGGGCGAGCGCCACCGCCTGCTCCGCCCCGCGCCGGTACAGATCGGTGACGTCCCGCCCGTCAGCGGTGCGAACCCGGCCGTCAGGGCCTCGTTCGGCCGCCGGTCGGGGCGTGGGCAGGCCGCCGGCCACCTCGGGGCAGACCGGGATCAGGCGGTGGGTGCGTCTGAGCGCCTCCACCGCCGGCGCCGTCTTCGCCTCGGCCCGGTGGGTGCACGCCACACCCACCAGGCAGGCGGATACGACCAGCGCCGGCCTCGGTTCCTCGCTCACCGGTCGAGGCTAACCGCTACAGATCG
>JAKAXG010000526.1 GCA_021827225.1 Actinomycetes bacterium
TTCCCGGTGAGCAGAAGCTCCAGCCCCCGCGACACGCCCACGATCCGGGGCACGATCCAGTTGGAGCTGAGCTCGGGGATCACTCCCCGGCGGTTGAACACGAAGCCCAGCTTGGCGTCCTCGGCGGCTATCCGGATGTCCCACTGCATGGGCAGGGTCAGCCCCACCCCGACCGCCGGCCCGTTGATGGCGGCGATGATCGGAGTGTTCATCTCCCAGTACTCGCGTTCGTCGTCGACATCGAGGTCCGCCGGCGGCCGCCCGCCGACCGGTCCCCCGAAGGTGTCGGCTCCCGACGCCAGATCGGCGCCGGCGCAGAAAGCCCGCCCGGCCCCGGTGACGACGATGGCCCGGATGTCGTCGCGACGGTCGAAGCCGACGATGGCGTGGCGCAACTCCAGGCCGAGCCGGGCCGTGTAGGCGTTCAGCCGGTCCGGACGGTTGAGTGTCACCGTGGCGACGCCACCTTCGTCGGCGGCGAGGATGGTCTCGTAGTTCACCGGTGCCCTCCCTTGGCATCGGTGATCCTAGAGCCCGGGGTCGTCCGGCCGCTCAGCCGTCACCTCCCGCCACCGGTCCATTGCTCCGCACTGGGCGGCCCAACTGGCGCTATTAAGGAGTTACTCATCGATAGGTCACGTCTGTCTTATATTATTTATTGGCTACATCCACCTAGTCATTTGCAGTTAGACCGGTCGTGCCATTCGGCAATTGATCCCCGCATTGCGGTTACCGCAGTGAACGAAGAGGGAAGCCTCCATTTGCCTTGCCCAGTCGGGGCAGGGCCAATGACGGGGAGGAACACCTTGAGAACACGCGCCTGGGCAGCCACGGCTGCACTCAGCTTGGCGACGGTAACCGGCGGAGGAACGGCCCTCGTGGCCATGGCATCGCCGGCTTCGGCTGCCACACCCGCAGCCACATCCCACGGCCCGGTCCGCAGCACCGGGCTCACGACCACCATCCCGTGCTCCGGTGACACCACGACCTGCACGCTGACAGTCACCGGATTCCAGGTGGTCAACGGAGCCCTCCAGGCGGTGGGCACGGTCAGCAACGGGACGACCAGCAGTCCGTTCACGACCAACGTCGTGGACCCGGCGGCGTGTCAGATACTGAACCTGACACTGGGGCCGATTCACCTCAATCTGCTCGGCTTGGTCGTCGATCTGAACCAGGTGCATCTGCAGGTGACAGCCCAGCCCGGTCCCGGGAACCTGTTGGGCAATCTCCTGTGCGCGGTCACCAACCTGCTCAACAACACCGGCGGACTAGGGAACGCGCTGACCACCCTCCTGAACCAGATCAACACCATCCTCGCCGGCCTGTAGACCCCGCCGGCCGGGTCAGAGCGGACGACGAGGCCACCGGGACTCCATCACGGGGTCCCGGTGGCCTCAGGCGTGCCGGCCCGGCGCGAGGAATCCCGGTGACCGGTCAGCTGTCCGGACCCAGCCGGGGGAACACCGCCGGCCGGCGCTCCAGCAGCGCCCGGGCCCCCTCCCTGGCGTCGTAGCGGTCGAGGCTCTCCCACTGGACGGCGTCCGCCTCCCGCAGGGCCTCGTCGTAGCCCACCCCCGCGTGGCGGTAGACCAGCCGCTTGGTGTCACGGATGGACGCCGGCGACACCTCCCCGGCGAGCTGCTCGAGGTAGCGCCGGGCCGAGCCGAGCAGGTCGTCGTCGTCGGTCAGGTACTCGACCAGCCCGATGCGGTAGGCCTCCTCCGCCCCGATGCGCCGCGAGCTCCAGAGCAGGTCCAGCGCCCGGCCCGTCCCGACCAGGCGGGGCAGGACCCAGCTGGTGCCGTGCTCGGAGATCAGCCCCCGCTTGGAGAAGATGGTGGTGAACGACGCCGACGGGGCGGCGAAGCGCAGGTCGGACATGAGCGCCAGCACCATCCCGCCGCCGGCGGCCACCCCGTTGACGGCGGCGATCACCGGTTTCCCCACCGACAGCAACCAGGAAAAAAGACCGGGCGTCTCGCTCCCTGGGTCCTCCCTGCCGCCCGAGCCCCGCGCCACCGAGTCCTGCAGCGCCTCGGCATCGAGCCCGGAACAGAACCCCCGCCCGGCGCCGGTGACGATGATGCCGAACACCGCCGGGTCGGCGGCCGCCGACGTCACGGCCTCCCGGATCTCGACCAGGGTCCGGCGGGTCAGGGCGTTGAGCTTCTCCGGGCGGTCGAGCGTGACCACCGCCACCGGGTCGTCCACCTCGTAGCGGATCTCTGCGTACATATCGAACCTTCCCCCGGCGGTCGGGCTCCGCCTCCGCCGGCGATGCTATTGGGGGACCGCCTGCCGGCTCAGCCCCGCCACCGTCGGCCACGCAGAGCGGCGGACCGGCACGCTACGCTGCCAGCAGCAGAGGGCACACGATGGGAGGGGCGGACAATGGGACGACAGTCGGAGCGGGCCCGCAGAAGCGGCGAACGGACCGGCGAGAACCGGGCGCCGGCAGCCGCTACCTCGGCCCCCGCCCTCCCCAACCTGGACGTGGCCGCAACGGTCCAGGGCCCGCAACCGCTCCAGCAGCTCCAGCGGGCGGCCGGCAACCGGGCCGTGGTGGGCGCTCTCTCCACCCGGGGACCGGCGGTGCAGCGGACGCTCGGTGTCGTCAAGTGGTTCGACCCGACCAAGGGCTACGGCTTCGCCAGCCCCCGGGACGGGGGCAAGGACGTCTTCGTCCCCGTGACGGCCCTGCAGCAGGCCGGCATCCGCGGCGTGGAAGAGGGCCAGCAGGTCAGCTACAGCGTGGCCATGCAGCAGGGCAAGGCCGTCGCCGCCGACCTGCGTCTGATCTGATCAGCTGCCGGGGACTGGCTCAGGACCGGCCCCGACGCATGAGCACGTCCGCCATCTTGTCCATCATGGCCGCGGCCGTCCCCACCGTCTTCAGGCCGACCGGGCCGTCGGGCCCGTGCGGGTGAGGCCGGGTGGGGCCGATCTTCTTGGCCAGCTCGATCCTGCCGCCGAGCTCCAAGCCGTCCTTGGCGGTCAGCACGTGACCCAGGGCCGGCCACGTCCTCTCCTCCTCGAAGGCGATGTGCTCCCGGGCCGCCCCGGCGAAGGCGGCCGCCAGTTTGGCGAACTGCTCGGTCCCGGGTGCGGCTCTGCGCAGGTCCTCGAGGATGATCTTCGCTTTCCGCTCCTGGGCTACAGCGTGATCGGCCAGCTCCCGGCCGCCCTCGGCCTTGTCCCGCACGGCCGGCCAGAAGTACATCTCCTCGGCCGCCTCGTGGCGTGACTCCGCCATGACCAGCTCGTCGATGGTGGGTCCGGTCACCTCTCCGGCTTCCAGCCTGGTGAGCAGCTGCTTGACCACCGCGTGGTCCTTCCTCAGCACTGAAAACACGTCTGCCATCAGGATCGGGTCCTCCCGTCGGTCTCGTTCCGCGCCTCGGCCCTTGCGCAGCTACCCGGGAATGACGCCGGCAACCGGGTCGGGACCCTGCCGGTATCGGCCTGCGCCGGGCGGCACGGCCGCGCTGACCCTCGCCCGCCGCTGGTCGAAGGCCATGGCCCTCCTGGTGTCGGTGGGCGCCGACTCCGGCGCCGGCCGCCCGCCCATCGAAGCGGGGACGCCCTGAGGCTGACGGTCGCCGGCTGGTCGGCGCGGGGGACAAGCACCGCTGGGCGATCTTCCGCACCAGATGAGCGGCCGGAACCGGCCGAAGGAACAGCCGGCGCGTTCAGCATCGATTCAGCAGCGGTTAGGTGCCCGCTCAGGATGAGGTGAGACGCTGCCCGGCATGCGGATGGTGCCAGCCGGTACGACGCACGGCGAGGTGAGCGGGGCCGGGGACGGGTATCAGTGAGGCCAGGAACGCCGATGACACCCAGACGCCCGCTTATCCCCGAGCAGGACCGCCCCAGCGGCCAACCCCCGGCCGCCCGGCTCCCGGACGCCCGGCCCCCTCACGCCGCTGCCCGCCTGGACCGCCTGCCGCCATCGCGGTGGCTGACCGGCGTCATGGCCGTGCTCTTCCTCGGGTGGCTGGTCGAGTCCTACGACATCGGCCTCACCGGCAGCGTCCTGCCGTCACTGTCACATCTCTACCACCTGGGCACCGGCCAGAAGAGCCTGCTGGCCACCGCCTCCACC
>JAKAXG010000527.1 GCA_021827225.1 Actinomycetes bacterium
ATGGCCGCCTCGCTGGGCGTCGCCGAGCCGCTGTCGGCCACCTTCCCCGGAGCGTATGTCTTCCTGCTCCCGCTCGCCGCCGGGCCGGAGATGGCCGGCCTGCGGCGGATCAGGGAGGCCGTGAGCGCCGCCCTGGCCGAGGAGGAGGAAGAGGGAGGTTCCGTGGCGGTGATCTCGCCCCCGTGCCGATCGGCAGACGCCTACCCGACCGTTCACCGGGAGCTGCGCCAGCTGCTCGAGCTGCTCCTGGCCTTCCCCTCCCGCGGTTGCCGGGTGGAGCTGGCCGGCGAGCTCGGCGTTCTGCGCCTGCTGTCGGCCAACGTCGCGCCTCCGGAGGCGCTGGCGTTCAGCCGGGACCTCCTGCGCCCCCTCGTCAGCCATGACGCCGAGTACGGCACCGAGCTGGTCTCGACCATGCGCGTGTTCCTCCGCAACGGTGGAAGGGTGCGGGCCACCGCTAAGGATCTGTCCGTCCACGAGAACACCATCCGGTACCGGCTGTCGCGGGTGCGGGAGCTGTCGACCCTCGATCCGGAACGCATGGAGACGCTGCTCGATCTCCGCTTCGCCTTCCAGGTCCTGGAGCTGTCCGGCGATCCGGTGACGGGCGCTTCGAACCAGCCCGGTCCCGATCCCGCCCTGTGAGAGTGCACAAACATCCCTGCCGGCATCGGGGCATCCGGCCGGGAGGCAGCGCAAGATGGGGGCGCCACCAGAACGGCCGCAACAGATAGGAGTCCAGGATGGCGTATCTCGCTGTGGAAGGCGATCGCAGCATGTACTACGAGCGCTTCGAGGGCGGCGGACGGCCGGTCGTGCTGGTGCACGGCTGGGGCATGGGTGCCCGGATCTGGGACACGGTGGTGCCGGCGCTTCTGGCCAACGGAAATGACGTCACCGTCTACGACCACCGCTGCTGCGGGCGTTCGGACAAGGACTTCGACGACGTGAGCATCGACGCCCTCGGCTCGGACGTGGTCCGCCTGGTCGACCATCTGGACCTGTCGGGTGTGGTCATCAACGGTTGGTCCCTGGGCGGGGCGGTGGCGGTGGACGCGGTGGCCAAACTGGGCCGCTCCGCCGCCGGGCTGGTACTCACCGGCGGGGCCACCCCCAAGTACACGCAGGGCGACGGGTGGTCCTACGGGGGCACGGTGGAGGGCCTCGAGGAGACCCTGGCCGCGCTGCGCGACGGGCGCCCGGACTTCCTGCACGGACTGGCGCAGGGGGTGTGCGCCTCCGACCCCGGGCCGGTGGTCGTGGAGTGGATGTGGCAGATGTTCATGGAGACCAGCCCCCGGGCGGACGGCTCGCTACGGGATCTGGGCCGGGTGGACCAGCGCGACATCGTCACCAAGCTGGACGTCCCCGCCCTGGTGATGCGCGGTGACAAGGACGCCATCGTCGATCCGGCGATCGGCTCCGAGGCAGCCAGGCTGCTGCCCCAGGGGCGCCTGGTGGCCTTCGCCGACAGCGGTCACGCACCGTTCCTGGAGGAGCACGCCAGGTACTGCAGGGAACTGATCGATTTCATCGGTTCACTCGACTGACGAGGTGGCCGCGACCGACCAGCTGCACCGGGAGGACGGGCGACACCGGACGGACCCGGTCAGGCGAGCCGCCGTGCACCGCCACGTATTGGGTCACGTCCCGACCGGGGTGGTCGTGGTCGGCGCCGTCGACCACGACGGCCCGGCCGGGATGCTCATCGGGTCCTTCACATCGGTCTCGCTGGACCCGCAGCTGGTCGGCTTCTTCCCGGCTCGGACGTCGACCACCTGGCCGCGGCTCCGGCAGGCCGGCCGCCTCTGCTTCAACGTCCTGGCCGACGATCAGGGCTGGATCGGAGACGCCTTCGCCCGGACGGACGGACCGAAGTTCGACGCCGTCGACTGGGCCCCCACCGCCGCCGGCACGCCGCGGCTCGACGGGGTGGCGGCCTGGATCGACAGCACCTTGTACTCCGAGACGACAGCCGGCGACCACTGGCTGGTGCTGGCCGAGGTGGTGGACCTCGGCGTCGATGCGGACAGGCGGCCGCTGGTGTTCTGCCGGGGATCGTACGGGGGCCTGGCGTCTGATCGGTAACCGCATACCTGTCGGAGCCTGACCTGTCGGAGTCGACAACGCTCATGTGTCAGTAAGTGTGGCGATAGAACGGCCCATGGCTACCGTGGACCCAGGCCAGTGGATCAGGGGGTTTCAGATGATCAAGGTGTTCGCGCTGATACCGCGCAAGGACGGGGTGAGTATCGAGCGGTTCCATACACACTGGCGGGACGTTCACGCCCCGCTGGCCCGGCGCATCAAGACCATCCGCCGCTACGCCCAGAGCCACGCCCTGCGCACCTCGGTGGACGGGCTGCCCGCCTCGATCTACGAGGGCGTCGCCGAGGTGTGGTTCGACGACCTGGAGACGGCGCTCGGAATGGCCGCCGATCCCGACTACATCAACGGGGCGGGCGCCGACGAGCCCAACTTCATCGACCAGTCCCGGCTGGCGTTCCTCTTCTGCACAGATCCCCTGCCGGACAAGCCGGGTATACCCGACGGGCTCGGGGGCGATCACCCGGAGGTCAAGAGCCTGGTGCTGATGCGCCGGGCGTCCGACGGCGGTTGGATCGACCGCGAGCTGATCCCCGCCGCCCTGCAGCTGCCCGACGTGCAGCGGGTCGGCGTGGCCCGGGCCATCCCGGGCGCCACCCAGGACGGGCAGGCGTTCGACGCCGTGCTGGAACTGTCCTGGCGGGGACTGGTGGCCCACGACCGGGCCTGGGCCGACCCGGCCGCCGAGAAGCTGTGCGAGGTGATCCGGTCCGGTCTGGACATGGACACCAGCGCCGGCCTGGTAGCCGAGGTGCAGAGGGTCGTCTGGCCCTAGAGGAAAATCAGCCGCAGCGGGGGGCGGCCAGCCCGGCGTGGCCAGCCGCCTCCTCCAACAGCTGTGGCACGTCCGCCCCCAGACCCCGGGCGTACGGCGTGCCCAGCGAGCCGGCCACGAACTGCGAGTAGGCACCTTCGAGGATGGCGGCCAGCTTCCAGAGGGCCAGGCAGAGGTAGTAGCGCAGGTCCCGCACGGTCCGCCCCGCGGTTTCGGCGTAGCGATCCGCCAGCTCCTGGCGGTCGGGGGTTCCCGGTTGCCGGCTCAGGGCCTGGATGCGGGCCAGCCCCGGGGGCTCCGGCTCCCGGTCCCCCCAGAAGGCCAGGCACAGCCCCAGGTCGAGGAGCGGGTCGCCGATGGTGGACAGCTCCCAGTCGATGACGGCCAGCAGCGTCGGTGCCCGGCGGCCCCACAGGCAGTTGTCCAGGTGGTAGTCGCCGTGCAGGATCCCCGCCGGCTGCGGGTCCGGGCTGTGGCCGGCCAGCCACCGGGCGATCTGGTCGAAGCGGGGCAGGTCCCGGGTGGCGTACGACCGGTACTGGCCCGTCCAGCGGGCCACCTGGCGGTCCAGGAACCCGGCCGGCCGGCCGAAGTCGGAGAGTCCCAGGTCCGCCCAGTCCAGGCTGTGCAGCCTCGCCAGCGTGTCGACCATGCGGGTCCCGAGCGCCCCGGCCGCCCCGGCGGGGTAGCCCTCGGGCATGGAGTCGGTGAGCGGGACGCCGTCCACGGCCTCCATCACCAGGAACGGGGCGCCCACCGTCTCGGGGTCGGCGCAGTAGCCGACCAGGCCGGGCACGGGCACCCCGGTTCCCTCCAGGGCGCGCATGACCCGGTACTCGCGGGCCATGTTGTGCGCCGATGACGACAGCGCATCGGCCGGCGGCCGGCGCAGGACCAGCCGGCGGGATCCGCAGTGCAGCAGGAACGTGGCGTTGGAGTTGCCGCCGGCGAGGGGCGTCATCGACTCGACCGCCGCTTCCACCCCGTGGGTTCGCAGCCAGCGGCCCAGCCGGTCCAGCGCCGGCGGATTCGGGTCTCCGGCCACGGCTCAGCCGGCCGAGGCCGCCAGCCGGCCGGCGGCCTCGGCGAACAGCCCGGCATTGCCGTCGGACCAGGTGGGGATCAGTTCACGGTGGGTGATCCGCCACCCGGCTGCCGAGCGGACCAGACGGTCCCGGTAGCTGCCGCCCACCAGGTAGGTGTGGCCGCCCGCCCCTCCCA
>JAKAXG010000528.1 GCA_021827225.1 Actinomycetes bacterium
CGATGTGAAAGCGATCAAGAACGAGCTGGGCGGGACGGTCAACGACGTGGTCCTGGCGGCCATCGCCGCCGGATTCCGAACCATGCTGCTGAGCCGGGGCGAGACCCCCCGGGCCCACATGGTCCCCTCACTGGTGCCGGTCTCGTTGAGGCCGGTCGGAGCGGAGAACGTATACGACAACGAGGTATCGGCGATGATCGTGGATCTCCCGGTCCACATCGCCGACCCGGTCGACCAGCTCGCGGCCGTGAGCAGGAATCTGCGGAGCCTGAAGGACCGCGACGAGGCCCGGATCGGCGAGGCCCTGGAGAACCTGGCCCGGCTGGTTCCCTACTCGGCATGGGCGGCATTCGTCCGCCTCGGCTTCCGGCTGCCGCAGCGCGAGATCGTGACGGTTACCACCAACGTCCCGGGACCCCGCCACCCCCTGTACTGCCTGGAGCGGCCGCTCCTCGAGATCTTCCCCTACGTCCCCATCGCCTCCACGGTGAGGGTGGGCATCGCCATCTTCAGCTACCGCGATCAGGTCACCTTCGGTCTGACCGGAGACTGGGACACCACCCCGGACCTCGACGTCCTGGCCGGCGGTATCAGCGACGGGCTGGCCCTCCTGGCCAAGGCCGCGGCCCCGGGGGACTGAAGCCGGCGTCCGGCGCGCACCGGCAACCTTTTTTTTCCTCCTTCCTGTCCTCAATGTCGCGGTGGCGACGTCCGATAACCCATGAGCGGAAGGAGGAGAGGTCAGATGGAGCACGGCTGCGAGGCCCCGGGCCGGGCGTCCGGCGCCGCCCCACGTTGAACCTGTCCCTGCGGCTGGGCAAGGCCGATCCCTCCCCTCTCCGGACCGGCCATCACCCGGACGAGCTGACCGGCGTGGAGGGCCGAGCGGCTTTCCGGGAGAGGATCGAGGCGCTGGCCGCGCGGTCCGCGCCCGGCGCCCCGGGGGGGTCCCTCCTGCTCGTGGACATCGACCACTTCCAGGCGGTCAACCACTGTCACGGGCAGGCAGCCGGCGACCAGGTGCTGCGAGCCACGGCCGGACGGTTGTCGGAGGTGTGCCCCCCCGGTGGGGGCCCTTTCCGGGTCGGCCCCGACCAGTTCGCCCTGCTGCTCGAGTCCGGAAGCGCGGACGAAGCCATCTCTCTCGCCCGGACCGTCTTCCTGGCCGTACGGGAGCCTCTACCCGTCGACGGGCGGGTCCTGCAGGTCTCCGCGTCGGTAGCCATCGTGATCGTCGACGGCCACCAGAGCGCGGACCGGATGATGCGCAACGCCGACATGACCGTCTTCGCCACCAAGGCGGCGGGAGGCCGGCAGATATACGTCCACAGCCCCGAACTCGACGAATGGGCCACCGCCCGGCGCCGTCAGCTCGAGGCGCTGGCCGCGGAGGTCGAGCAGTTGCGCAGCGAGAACCGGGTGCTCGCCGCCTCGACACTCATCGATACAGCGACCGGCCTGCCGAACGACGCGGCCTTCGCCGCCGACCACGCGCTGGTCTTCGCCCGGCGCCGACGGGCGGGCGACCCCTACGCTCTGCTGCTGATCGACCTGGACTGGTTCTTCGACTTCGGCCGCAACTCCGATGCCGACGCGGGCGACCGGGCCCTGGCGACGGTGGCCGGGCTCATCGGCGGCACCATACGTCCCGGGGACCGGGCCTACCGCTACGGCGACGACGCCTTCGCGGTGCTGCTCCCCGGGGGGAACGGACCGGAAGCGGTAGCGGTGGCCGAGCGGGTCCGGCTCGGCATCCAGGAGCTGGCCATCCCCCATCCGGCCAACCCGTCGGGGGTGCTGACCGCGACCGCCGCTGCGGTGGAGGGCGGCTTCCGCCACGCCGATGTCGGAGACGTCCTCGATGAGGCCGCCGGGCTGCTCCTCTCCGGTAAGCAGAGCGGCCGGAACCGGATCGTCTGGCCGCACTGAGGCCCCGCCGGCGGCGCGCGGCTGCTTTGTGATACCGGCGGTAGGGCCGTAGGGTTCTGGGGTGTCCTCCGTCCACTCCGGGGCGCTCGAGTACGCCTTCGCCCTCGGTCTGGTCGGCGTGGCGAACCCCTGCGGTCTGCCTCTCCTACCGGCCTATCTGTCGTTGTTCGCCGATCAGCCCGGCACGGGAGCCCGGCGACCGGTACAGGCGCTGACCGCGTCGGCGTTCGTGACGGTCGGCTTCGCCGCCTGCTTCGGCATCCTGGGACTGGCCTTCGGGGCAGCGGTGGCCAGCATCGAATCTGTCCTCCCATGGTTCATGGTGGGACTGGGTGCGGTCATGGCGGTGATCGGAATAGCGGGTCTGGCCGGCCGGCCCTTCCGGTTGCCCCAGCCGAGAGCCCGCGTCGGCGGACGGCACCCCCTGGCCATGGTTTCGTTCGGGGTGCTCTACGGTCTGGCGTCACTCGGCTGCGCCCTCCCCGTCTTCCTGGCCGCGGTGGGCGGGGACCTGGCCCATCCCGGCGTGTTCGGCATGGTCCGCTCCTCCCTCGCCTACTCGCTCGGGATGGGGCTGCTGCTGGCCGTTCTGGCCCTCACCGCCTCGACCGCCCGCCGGGCGATGGTCCGCATCGTGCGGCCGGCGGCCAAGGTGGGGCAGCTCGTGGCCTCCCTCCTCCTCGCCCTCAGTGGCGCCTACCTGGCCTACTACTGGGCCACCAGCCTGGCCGACCCGACCTCGGCCCCGCCCCTGGTGACCGGTGTCAACAACGCCCAGGCGTCCATCTCGGCCTGGATGGCCGGCAACGCCCCGTGGCTGGGCCTGGCCTTCGGGGTGGCCGTGGTCGGGGTGCTGATCGCCGCTTCGCTGGACGGCTGGCGGCGGGCACCCTCCGCGGGGAGCACCTCCTCGGCGCATGGCTGACGCCGGCACCGGCACCCGAACGGCATCCGGCCCGGACCCGGGGGGAGGGCCGCCGGGCCGGCAGGGCCGCCGGCGTTCTCTGCTCTTCGCCGCCCTGGGCGTCGTCCTCGCCGGCATGCTGGCGGCGGTCCTCCTCTCGCAGTACAACGATGGAGAGGTGGCCACGGTCACCGACCCGGCAGCGACCCGGATGGCCGGCATCACCGCCCCCACGGCCAACCTGTTGTCCCTCTCCGTCCTCCCCGGGAACGGCCGGGCGGCGCCCGTCTTCCATCTGGGCGATCAGAACGGCCAGCCTCTGTCTTTGTCGCAGTTCCGGGGCCGCTCGGTGGTCCTGTCGTTCAACGACGACCAGTGCACCGACGTGTGCACCCTGCTCGCCGAGGACGTCGTGAGAGCCAACCAGTACCTGGGACCGGCCGGGAGATCCCACGTGGCGTTCGTTTCGGTGAACGTCAACCCCTTCTACCCGGAAGTCTCCGCGGTGCGGCACTGGAGCGACTCGAACGGTCTCGGAGGTCAGGCCAACTGGTTCTTCGGCACGGGGCCGGTGCCCACGCTCAGGTCCATCTGGAAGCAGTACGGGGTGTACGTCGGTACCGACGCCTCCACCCGCACCGTAACGCACTCAACGCTCGTCGAGTTTATAGACCCGTCCGGCCGGATCCGGGCGACGGGAGACTTCGGCCAGAACGCCGTCGACGTCTCCGCGTACTCCCACGGCCTGGCCCAGGCTGCGATGGATCTGCTGCCGGCATCCGAACGCACGCCGGTGTCCGGTCCACAGGCTCCCCCGGGGGGAGGCACCGGGGCCGGCCTCGGCCAGGAGGCGCCCGCCTTCTCCCTTCCTACCCTGGCCGGGCCGAGGATCGGCGCAGCTGCCGGCACCACCATGGATCTGCGGAGCCTGCGGGGCCGGCCGGTGGTGCTCAACTTCTGGGCGTCCACCTGCACCGACTGCCGCTCGGAACTGGCTGCTTTCGCCGCGGTCGCCGCTTCCGACCCCAAGGTCGCCTTCCTGGGCATAGACGTGGCCGACCCGTCCCCGTCCTCGGCCGGCGCCCTGGCCCGGGCAGCCGGTATCCACTACCCGGTTCTCTCCGACAGCGGGGGCCGGGTCGCCTCCGCCTACCAGGTGTCCGGCCTGCCCACCACCATCTACATCGATGCGAGCGGGACCGTTACGGTGCGCCACCCGGGGGCGATGACAGCCGAGCAGCTGCGCTACACGCTGGCCCAGAGATCG
>JAKAXG010000529.1 GCA_021827225.1 Actinomycetes bacterium
TGATGGTGCCGGTCACCGGCACCCCGTCGTCCCGGGCCGGCCTGGAGGTGGCCTGCAACCTCAGCCTGGCCCTCGGCACCCAGGTGGTGCTGGCCCACGTCGTCACCCGCAGCGACAGTGACGGCCGGCGCACCGAGTCGGCGCTGGCCGCGGTGGGTGCCGCCGGCGGGACCGGCGGCCGGCCGGCGGCGCCGCCCGCCCCGTCCCGCCGGGAGCTGGCCGCGGCCGAGGGCGGGGCCCAGGTGGTGCTGCGCGGCGCCTGGGAGACGGCCATCGACATGGGCGTCGAACCCGAGGTGGTGGTGCGCCACGGACGGTCACCCGGCGAGCAGATCCTGGCCGCGGCGGAAGAGGTGGCCGCCGATGTCGTGGCCCTCGGGGCCACCGTCCGCCAGGTGGAGGGCCGGCCGTTCCTGGGCCACACCGTGGAGCAGGTGCTGGCCCGCTTCGACGGGACGGTGGTGGTCGTGGCCCTGCCCGAGCACGCCTCCCGCCTCGGCTCGGCCATCGCCGAGGCCGCCGGCTAGAGCCGCCCGGGGCCGAGACGCTACCCGGGGTCGCACAGGCGCAGCCACACCGCCTTGGACTGCTCGGAGGAGCGTCGCACCCCCCACTCGCCGGCCAGGGCGGCCACGATCTGCAGGCCCCGCCCGTGCTCGGCCCAGGGCGAGGCCGCCTCCACCGCCGGCAGGTCGATGGCGGCGTCGGCCACCTCGATGGTCAGATCCCCCGGAGCGTCCTTCAACGTCACCACGCACTCCCCGGAATCGGTGTGGATCGAGACGTTGGCCACCAGTTCGGTGACGCACAGAACGGCGACGTCCTCCAGAGCGCGGTGCGAGGAGCGCCTGGTGAACTGGCGCACGAAGGCCCGGGCCAGCGCCGCGCTGGCCGGCTCCGCCGGTAGATGGATCGTCTCTTCCGCCTGAAGGGGAACGTCGCCTCGTCCCACCTGGGTCGTTTTACCCGGTTCGCGCCGGCCCGAGACAACCGTCGTGCTCCGGCGGGCGTACTCTTGACGGCGATGCCCGTCTACGAGTACCTGTGCCGCACCTGCGACAGCCGATTCGAGGCCCGGCGCTCCATGAGCGAGGCGGCCGCGCCCATCGACTGCCCCGAGGGTCACCCCGACACCACCCGGCTGCTGTCGGTGTTCGCGTCGGTGGGCCGCTCCACCGCCGTCCCGGCCCCGGTGCCGGCGGCCCGCCCGGCGGGCGGCTGCGGCGCCGGCTGCGCCTGCGCCTGCTAGCTCTGGCCGGCACCGGACGGCCGGCTGTTCGTGGACGGCCGGTAGGGTAAGGCCGGGGACAGGTGGGTACTACGCCTTTCGGGCGCTTCCGCGGCAGGCGGCAAGGCCCGTGGGGAGGTGGAGATGACCATCCTGGACACGGTTCCCGACGGCCACGTCGAAGGGCATCCGATCGAGAGGCGAATGGTGCGCTTCGACTGGTCGGATACCCCGGCGCACTGGGTGCCGGGGGACGCCTTCTCCAGCCACGTCATCAACGTGCTGCACCTGCTGCTGCCCGCCGGGGAGAGCTGGTTCATCGACGTCATCAACCGGGTGCGCCCCCGGATCACCGACACGGAGATCCAGGAGGCGGTGAAGCCGTTCATCCAGCAGGAGTCCTGGCACGCCCAGGCCCACCAGCGGGTGCTGGAGGCCCTCGAGCAGCAGGGGGTGGACACCACCGAGTTCACCGACCGGCTGGAGCACATGTTCAACGACCTGCTCACCCCCGACCACCCCCGCTGGCCGGCGTTCCTCCGGTCGTGGATGGAGCGGCGCAACCTGGCCGCGGTGGCGGCCATCGAGCACTTCACCGCGGTGCTGGGCCACTGGATCCTGACCAACCGCCGGCTGGACGAGCTCGGCGCCGACCCGCAGATGCTGGACCTCCTGCGCTGGCACGGCGCCGAGGAGGTCGAGCACCGGGCGCTGGTCTTCGACGCCCACCGGGCGGTCGGGGGGAGGTGGGCCCAGCGGGTGACGGCCATGCTCACCGTGGCCCCCATGCTGACCTACTACTGGGTCACCGGGGTGCGGTTCCTGGCCGCCCACGACCCCCGCTACCCGGGCGGCCCGCCCAGCTGGCGGGAGTACTTCAAGGCGGCGGGCGACCGCCGGTTGCCGACCTCGAGGCAGCTGTTCGACCGGGTGCCGCGCTACATGAGCCGGTCGTACCACCCCAGCCAGGATTTCTCGACGGAGATGGCTCTCGACTACATCGCCCGCTCCCCGGCGGCCCAGGAGGCCCTGAGCCGGCGCCGGGGCTAGCCGCCGAAGGGGCGGGGGACGGGCGCTACCTCCGCTCCGCGAACCACGACGAGAGCAGCTCCGAGCACTCGCCGGCCAGCACCCCGGCGGTGACCGCCAGTTCGTGGTTGAGCCGGGGATCGGCGCACAGGTTGTAGAGCGACCCGCACGACCCGGCCTTGGGGTCGACCGCCCCGAAGACCACCCGGCCCACCCGGGCCGCCACCAGGGCGCCGGCACACATGGGGCACGGCTCCAGGGTCACGTACAGGGTGGCCCCGGACAACCTCCACCCGCCCAGCCCGGCGGCCGCCTCCCGCAGGGCCAGGATCTCGGCGTGGGCGGTCGGGTCCTGCAACTCCTCCCGGCGGTTGGCCGCCACCGCCACCACCTCGGACCCGACGGCCACCACCGCCCCGACGGGCACCTCGCCGGCCACACCGGCCTTCCGGGCGGCGTCCAGGGCCAGAGCCATCATCGCCTCGTCGTCGTCGGGGCGGCCGGTGGGCCCTTTTTCCCGGAGAGTCATACCGAAGTCTGGCATCCGGCCGGGCAGGGATGGATCCGGCCACCGGCGAATCTTCCCTATAGGGACGAAACGGGCGGCTTGGGCGGTGCTGGGGCCTCCCAAGCCGCCAGGTCCCGCTGCTACAGGACGCGCACCGGCAGCGACCGGGGGCCGCGCACCTGCCCCCCGGACCACGTCACCGCGCCCGGGTCGGCCAGCTCGAAGTCCGGGTATCGGGCCATCCACTCCTCCAGCGCCACCCTGAGCTCCATCCGGGCCAGGTTCGACCCGAGGCAGCGGTGGATGCCGAGACCGAAGGCGGCGTGGCGGTTCTCCGCCCGGTCCAGCTTCACCTCGTCGGCGTCGGCGAAGACCGCCGTGTCCCGGTTGGCGGACGGGAACGGCAGCAGCAGCCAGTCGCCCTCCTTCATCGGGCAGCCGTGGAAGTCGAAGTCCCGGGCCACCAGCCGGGCCATGGTCACCGGGGCGTAGGCCCGCAGGAACTCCTCGATGGCGGTGTCCCACAGCTCCGGCTCCCCGGCCAGGCGCTTGCGGTCCGCCGGGTTCTGGGCCAGGTGCCACAGCGAGGCCCCGATGGCCGACCAGGTGGTGTCGATGCCGGCGATCATCAGGAGCAGCATGGTGCCCCGCACGTGCTCGGGCATCAGCTTGTTGCCGTCGATCTCGGCGTCGAGCAGGAACGACGTCAGGTCGTCGCGGGGATGAGCCTGGTGCTCGGCTATCTGGGCGTTGAGGTAGGCCTCGATCTCGCCGTTGTTGACCGACTCCTGGCGCTCGTCGGCGCTCTCGTCCACGTTCTCCAGCACCTGGGTGATGAACCGGCGGAAGATGTCGGCGTCCTCCTGGGGGAAGCCGAGCATCTGCACGATCACCCGGACCGGGATGTGCTGGGTGTACTCGAGGGCGGCGTCGAAGGTGCTCATGCCGGCGGTGGCGTCGAGCAGCTGCCGGCACAGATCCCGGGTGAACGGCTCCAGGGCGGCTATCGGCCTGGGGGCGAACGCCGGCAGCAGCATGCGCCGGGCGATGGAGTGGAACGGCGGGTCCGAGGTGATGGGCGGGGCCAGCCCGATGGGCGCCGGCAGGTCCAGCTCGGTGGGCCTCAGCTCGCTCACCACCACCGAGCGGGAGGTGAAGTGCTCGGTGTCGTAGGCCACCTCCGACACCAGCTCATGCGTCGTCGGCAGCCAGGCCCCGCCGTAGCGGTCGGTGTGGGCCACCGGGCAGCCGCCTCGCAGCTGCTCCCAGATGGGGTACGGGTTGCCGACCCAGGCCGGGTCGGTGTGGTCGAAGTCGGTTTCCCAGTCGGCTA
>JAKAXG010000530.1 GCA_021827225.1 Actinomycetes bacterium
ACCGTCCCCGCCTGGACGTAGGAGTTGACGCCATGGCCCAGCTGAACGATCAAATCGCCCCTGACGTCCCGCCTCAAGTCTTCTTCGGTGACGAGGAACTTGAGCAGCGCGTCACCGACCTCACGCTGGCAGCGAAGCGTCAGCCGCTGATCAGCGCTTTGGTACCCGACGGGCCCGCCTTCTACCTGCTGTTCGCGCAGCCTTGCGCCCAACCGACACCTGGCTTCGACGGCTTGCTGGGCGGATACTGCCGCGGCACACGGGCTCTCTACAGCGGCTCCGCCGTCGACATGCCCGGCCGCCTGAGCCGTTACCTATCCCGGCGATCCTTCGGCGGGGCGAAAGGGCTGCCGGTCGAGCGGATCTGGATCGCGGTTGTGCCGACCCGCACCCATGCCGCTGCCCTCTACGGTGAAGCGATCTGGATACCGAGATGCCCCTGGAACAGGTTCGAGCTCGGTGGCGCCGGATCACGCCAACAGGGGAAACCCCGCCAGCGCCACCAGCGCGTTCAGCCCTGGGCGCGACTGTGGCCGAGGGAATGGGATGGCCTGGCCCCGCCGGCCGCAGTCGCCGCCACCATGCTGGCCATGGCGGCCCGGGCTGTTGAACCGCCACCTCCCGGGCCGGCCTGGGCTCCCCTGCCGCTGGCCGGCTCACCGGTCGGATTAGGGCCCATCGCAGTCGGAGGCGTACGCGAGGGCGCCATCGAGGATCCCCGGGGCGAGGTGGCCGAGCCCCTGGTCGGCCAGACGGGCCAGGGTTCGGCGGTGCGTCTCCACCGCCCCCGCTGCGCCAGCTGACAGGCCGCAAGGAGCGAGCGACCCGTCCAGAACCCCGGCCAGGTCGGGACCGTTTCCGACCTCTTCGACGATCCCCATGGCGGTCGCCGTCAGCAGCTCGCCGGCCTCGTCGATCGTGAGCGGTCCGTCGTCGTCGAGGCGGGCCAGGCTCCCGAACGGAGTGCGGTCAGCCGTCCCACCCTCGGCGCCAGCCGTGACCGGGACGGTCACACTCAGCCGCCCGGGGCAGATGACGCTGTAGGGGACTGAGGAGCCATCGGCCGGTCGATCCGATCCGTCTGCCCCGGGGGCCGGGGGGCACGTGCATCCATCCCGGGAGGTCGGCCCGGAACGGCAGGCGAGGACCCAGTCTGCGATACGCCCCACATCCGCCGCTAGGGCCGCCACCTGGGCCTCGGCGGCCACGGCCCGGGCCCGCTCGGCTCGGACCGCAACCATTAGAGCGGACCGAACCTCTTTCTCCGGGCTTCCCTGGCGAAGCGGGGCTGCCAGCACCTGTGCCGGGCGATCCACCTCGACGACCGGCTCTCCACCCTTCGCCGGTAGGGCTTCATCCCTGTGCAGGCGGTTGAGCTCCGCTCGCGCTGCGTCCCGTTCGCGCCCGGCCCGCAGTGCCCGCTCATCGGCTTCCGTCGCCCGGTGTTCGATCTCCTCGATGCGTTCGACAAGAACGCTGGCCAGTTTCCCGAGACGACCCTGAGCACGCCTGGCTTCAGCCACAGCAGCGGCGAGCTCTCTTGACAAGGTCGCGCCCCGCGAGCTCGAAAGGGAGTTCCGGCTGGAGCGTTGGCGATTGTGGTGCCCGTCCTTGTGCGAGGCGATGAACCGTGCCGTCGATCGCATCTCGTCCGGGATTAGCTCACCACAGCCACACCAGCACTCCGCACCTGGCCCGGTTGGTCGGCCCGCGCCGCCATCCTCTTCGTGTGACCCGGAGCGGGTCGGCTCGTCATCCCAGTCCACGGCAGGTTCCTTTCCGCCAGACCCTGCTCAGGAGTCTGGTGAACCCGACCGTGCGGCCCGTCTCGACCGGTGCACTCGCGACCGATACTCGATGAGTGCGGGCGCCACTTCCGGAACGGGGGCGACAGACGACCCGGAACCCGAAGGAGCGTTCAACGACAGGGATCCCGGAATCCGGCGCCACCGATTCCGGAATGCTGCGACAGGCCGTTTCGGAATCTGCCCAGGATCTGCAGAGCCACTGGGGCCCGGGTCGTCCTAGCTACGGTGGCGGCATGGGGCCCCTCTTGGAACCTTCGGCAATGCCGCTCCTGGCTGATCTCTCGCTTGACCGCTTCTGGTGGGTGCTCGATGAGCCAGCGCCACTGGCCGGGATGCGTCTACCTGACCCCCACACAGACTTCGATGCAGTCGCGAAGGCTGGCTTCAAGTGGGTCGTAGCTCTGGAGGGCAGGGGACGCCACGACTGCCTGCCATTGACCAGGGAGGCCTTCTATCTCGAGAACCTCGCCGGCGGGAGGATGCCAACCGACCCTCTCGCCGAGCAGAAGCTCGTCGACGCGGCTGCAGGATTGGTGGTCGACAAGCTCAAGGCCGGCCAGGGAGTCGTAGTGCACTGCTGGGGAGGGACCGGCCGCACTGGAACGGTGATCGGGCGGTCTCTTGTGTACTGGAGCACCCTTCGCCGGAAGTGGTCCGTTGGCTCGACGTTGTCCACCGGGCACGGGGTCGAAGCGGATGGCCAGAGAGCCCCTGGCAAGCGGAGGCATTGACTGGTCCTTGAAGTTGGCCGCTCTGGTGCAGCAGCGCTGTTCCGACGCCCCACTGCCCGTGAGGATTGAGGTACCGCTTTTTGGTACCTAGGAGGTACTGCTTTTTGGTACCTGGACCGCACCGGGCATGAGACCAGTTAACCGGATA
The DNA here is from genome assembly GCA_021827225.1 of Actinomycetes bacterium. The sequence continues at coordinate 2,688 of JAKAXG010000530.1, forward strand.
AATCGTGCAGTTCAGCACTACTGCTCGATCGTGTCCCGATCCATCGGTACGCTTGGACGACCGATTTGCACGTGAAGGGGCATCCATGGGCGGAGAGGAGAGCTTGGCGGAATCTGGGTGTCGCCCGCCAGCAGCATGGGGCCACTGGGAGGGTGGTTTCGCCAGCAGGATGGGACCACCTCGGGGTGAGTTTCGCCAGCGGCATGGGGCCACCCTTTCGCCAGTGATGGGACCACCTTGGAGCATCCACCAGCGGCGTCGCCGCTGAGGTTGAAGTCGCCACCTGACCGATAGCGGCCCAGGAAGGTGGCGATGAGCTTCAGGGAGGTTCAGGTGCACGAGATCAGAGAGGTCCTGCGGCTGTGGTTGCGGGGCGAGAGCGAGCGGGCGATCGCCCGGCTGTCGCTGGTGGACCGCAAGACGGTCAAGCGTTATGTGACCGCCGGGGTCGAGGCGGGCTTGGTCCGCGACGGAGACGAGGGCCAGCTGAGCGACGGCCTGATCGGTCGGGTGTGCGAACGGTCCGGCCTCACCGCCGTGACGGGCATGGCTCCGGCTGGGAGATTCTGCGGGTCCATCACGATCAGTTGAAGACATGGCTGGTCGACGAGAAGCTGACGGTGGTCAAGGCCCACGAGCTGCTGGCCCGTCAGGGCGTCATCGTTCCGCAACGGACGTTGCACCGTTATTCGTTGGAGGTGCTCGGCGTCGGGCGTTCCGCCCGGCGGTCGACGGTGCCGGTGGCGGATGGAGAGCCGGGCGCCGAGTTGCAGGTCGATTTCGGCAAGATGGGCCTGATCTTCGACCCGGTCAGTGGCCGCCGGCGGGTGTGCTGGGCCCTGATCTTCACCGCGGTGTTCTCCCGGCACTGCTTCGTGTGGTTGAGCTTCGCCCAGACGACCGAGACGGTGATCGCTGGGTTTGAGCAGGCCTGGGAGTTCTTCGGTGGGGTGTTCAAGGTGGTGATTCCGGACAACATGTCGAGCGTGATCACCACTGCGGACAGCCTCGAGCCGAGGTTCAACCAGGCGTTCATCGAGTACGCCCAGGACCGGGGGTTCGTGGTCGACCCGGCCCGGGTTCGCACCCCGACGGACAAGCCGAGGGTGGAACGCACAGTTCCGTTCGTGCGTAACAGCTTCTTCGCCGGTGAGACGTTCATCGACCTGGCCGACGCCCAGCGCCGGGCGGTTGAGTGGTGCCTGGTCCGGGCCGGGCAGCGCGTGCATGGAACGCATGCCTGTCGGCCGGTCGAACTGTTCAACCTGGAGGAGAAACCGAGGCTGCTGGCGGCTCCGACGGCCCGCTACGACCTCCCGATCTACGCCAGCGCCAAGGTTCACCGCGACCATCACATCGAGGTGGCCCGGGCGTTGTACTCGATCCCGGGGAACCTGATCGGAGC
>JAKAXG010000531.1 GCA_021827225.1 Actinomycetes bacterium
CCCGGCATCGACCTGGTCCTGCCCGACTTCACCTACCTGCGTGACAACGCCGACCGGGTGGAGGGATGCATCATCACCCACGGCCACGAGGACCACTGCGGCGGCCTCAGCTACCTGCTGCGGGACATGTCGTTCCCGATCTACGGCTCCGCTCTCAGCCTGGGCCTGGCCCGCAGCCGGATAGAGGAGTCGGGGCTGCTCGGCCGCACCGAGCTGATCACCGTGCGCGACGGCGAGCGCCGCCACATCGGCCCCTTCGACGTCGAGTTCATCCCGGTGACCCACTCCGTGCCGCACGGCTTCGCCACCGCCTTCCACACGCCCCAGGGGGTGATTCTCCACTCGGGCGACTTCAAGATCGACCTCACCCCCGTCGACGGGCGGGCCACCGACCTGGCCCGCATCGGGGCCATCGCCGACGGTCCGGGCATCCGGCTCCTCCTGGCTGACTCCACCAACGCCGAGGAGGAGGGGCACACCATCAGCGAACGGCGGGTCGGACGGGTGCTGGCCGACCTGTTCGCCGCCCACGCCGACAAGCGGGTCATCATGGCCTGCTTCGCCAGCCACATCCACCGGATCCAGCAGATAGCGGAGGCGGCCATCGCCAACGGCCGCACCATCGCCACCCTGGGCCGGTCCATGGCCCGCAACGTGGCCCTGGCCCGGTCGATGGGGCTGCTCCACATCCCCGACGGGAGCATCGTCGACATCGAGAAGATCGGCCAGATGGACCCCCGCCGGGTGTGCGTCATCTCCACCGGTTCGCAGGGTGAGCCCATGTCGGCGCTGGCCCTCATGGCCTCCGCCGACAACAAGTGGATCTCCGTCGGCGAGGGCGACCTGGTGGTGCTGTCGTCGCACGCCATCCCCGGCAACGAGACCAACGTCGGAAAGGTCATCGACGGCCTGAGTCGCCTGGGCGCCGAGGTCGTGCACTCCGGCCTGGCCGAGGTCCACGTCAGCGGGCACGCCAAGCGGGAGGAGCTGAAGACCCTGCTGTCCCTGGCCCGGCCCGACTGCTTCATCCCGGTCCACGGCGAGTTCCGCCATCTCAGCCACCACGCCCGCCTGGCGGAGGAGATGGGGGTGGCGGTCGAGCGCATCCTGCTCGCCGAGGACGGCGACGTGATCGAGCTCACCGACGGCGGCATCGACTTCGCCGGCGAGGTGCCGGCCGGATACCTCTACGTGGACGGGATCGTCGGCGACGTCGGCCAGGGGGTGCTACGGGACCGCCGGGTGCTGGCCGAGGAAGGGGTGGTGGTGCTGGTAGTCACCGTCGACGCCAAGACCGGGGAGGTGCTGAACGGCCCGGAGATCATCACCCGGGGCTGGGTGTACGCCCCCGAGGCGGAGGAACTGCTCGGAGAGGCCCGCCAGGCCGTCCGCACCGCCATGGAGGAGGCGGCCCGGTCCGGCTCGGTGGACTTCGAGGCCCTCCGCCGGCGGGCCCGCCAGGCCCTCGGCCGGTTCGTCTCGGACCGCACCCGCCGCCGACCCATGATCGTGCCGGTCGTCATGGAGGTCTGAGGGGCCCTTCCCCGTCCCGGGCCCATAACCGGCCCGAGCCCGGCCGCTCGGGGCCGGTCAACCGTCACAGCCGGCCGGCAGACTGACCGGCAGATATGGCCTTGTTACTGGTGTGGCTGATGTTACTGTCGATGATGCTGTGACTACTGCTACCCGTCGCCCCGCCCGGAGCCGGTCGGGCTCGGGGTCCCGAAAGTCGCCCCGGCGCGCCCCGGCGTCCAGCGCCGCGCCCCGGCGGCGGACGAAGGCGAGCGGGGATCGCCGGGAGGGTCTGTCCCGGCTCATCGGCCGGCAGGCCGACGACGTCTGGGGCCTGATCCTGCTGCTGGTGGCCGTCCTGTTCGCCCTGGCCATCTACAGCGCCGGGCTGGCCGGCCCGGCCGGCCGGGTGATCGACCATCTGACCGCCGACGCCCTCGGATGGGCCCGGATCCTGCTCCCGCCGGTCATCGCCTACCTGGGATGGGTGCTGATCCGGGAGGTCCACCCCCGACGTACCCCGCCGCGCAGCGGGGCCGGGACGGCGGAGCGCACGGTGCGGCCCCCGGTGCGGGTGTCGGTCGGGGCGCTGATCGTCCTGGTCGGCGCCGCCGGCATCCTGGACCGGCTGAACCGACCGGACCACTGGGGCGGGGTGGTCTCGCGCCTGCGCCCGGCCGGGGGCCTGCTCGGGATGGCGGTGGCCGGTCCCATCAGCGCCGGGCTGGGTACGTGGGGGACCGGTCTGGTGCTGTTCGTCCTGGTCCTCATCGGGGCGCTGGTCATCACCGGCACCTCGGCCCGCCAGGCCCTCAACCTGGCCGGCAGCGCGACCTCCGCCCTGGCGCGCGGCGCCCACGCCGCCGCCCGCTGGATCGCCGCCACGCCGGAGAGGGCCGAGCGGCGCCGGGCGCAGTACCGGCATCCGTCCAGTCCCGAGGCCGGCGGCCTCTACGACGGCGAGGCGGACCAGGCGGCGGAGTCGAAGCCCCCCTCCCGGCGCCGTTCCCGCCCGACCGCCGCCGCTGAGGAACCGGTCGCCGAGACCCCCGTGGAGGAGGCCGGGTCGCCGGCCCCCGAGCCGGCCCGCCGGGCGGTGCCGATGCACCTGCCGCCCACCGAGGCCGCCGACCCGGAGCAGCTGTCCATCTCGCTGGGCCCGGCCGCCGAGGCCGGCACCTGGCGCCTGCCCCCGCTGGCCCTCCTCAAGCGGACCAAGGCGGCCGAGATCGACCGCCGCCAGGTGGAGGCGGCCGGGCACACCCTCGAGGACGCCCTGGCCGCCCACGGCGTGGAGACCCGGCTGGTCGGCATGACCGTCGGTCCGACCGTCACCCGCTACGAGCTGGAGCTCGGCCCCGGCGTGAAGGTCGCCAAGGTGACCAACCTGCAGCGCGACATCGCCTACGCCATGGCGGCGGCCGACGTGCGGATCCTGGCCCCCATCCCCGGCCGGTCGGCCATCGGGGTGGAGGTGCCCAACCAGCAGCGCCAGATCGTGGCGGTGGGAGACATCCTGGCCTCGCCGGAGGCCCACGCCGCCAGCCATCCCCTGGAGGTGGCGCTGGGCCGGGACATCGCCGGCCGGCCGATCCTGGAGAACATGGCCACGATGCCCCACATCCTCATCGCCGGGGCCACCGGGGCGGGCAAGTCGTCGTGCATCAACTCGCTGATCACCTCGATCCTGGTGAGGGCCACCCCCGATCAGGTGAGGCTCATCCTCATCGACCCCAAGCGGGTCGAGCTGGGCCAGTACAACGGCCTTCCCCACCTGCTCACCGGCGTGGTGACCAACCCCAAGAAGGCCGCCAACGCCCTGTCGTGGGCGGTGCACGAGATGGAGCGCCGCTACGACCTGCTGGCAGAGGTAGGGGTGCGTGACATCACCGGGTACAACGCCGCCTACGACCGCGGCGACCTGTCGGCACCGCCGGGACTCGGCGAGGAGCCCAAGACCTACGAACGCCTGCCGTTCATCCTGGTGGTGGTCGACGAGCTGAACGACCTGATGATGGTGGCGGCCCGTGACGTGGAGGAGTCGATCTGCCGCATCGCCCAGATGGCCCGGGCGGTGGGCATCCACCTGGTCATCGCCACCCAGCGGCCGTCGGTCGACGTCATAACCGGTGTCATCAAGGCCAACGTGCCTTCCCGCCTGGCCTTCGCGGTGTCGTCTCTGGCCGACAGCCGGGTCATCCTGGACCAGCCCGGGGCGGAACGGCTGATCGGCAAGGGCGACATGCTCCTGCTCACCGCGTCGTCGAGCGTGGCCCGCCGGATCCAGGGCGCCTGGGTCACCGAGGAGGAGGTCCGCAAGGTCGTCGGCCACTGGCGCCGCCAGTCCGAGCCCCGCTACGTCGAGGGGGTCGAGGGCAGCGACGACGGTCCCGGCGGCAGCGCCGCCGGCGCCGCTGACGGCGACGACGACGACCTTTTCGACGCCGCCAGGGACCTGGTGGTCCGCTCCCAGCTGGGATCCACCTCGATGCTGCAGCGCAAGCTGCGGGTCGGCTTCGCCCGGGCCGGGCGGCTGATGGACCTGCTGGAACAGCGGGGCGTGGTGGGCCAGTAGGAGG
>JAKAXG010000532.1 GCA_021827225.1 Actinomycetes bacterium
GCCGCCGGCCTACTCGATCCGGCGGGTGGCGTGGCACGTCCTGGACCACGCCTGGGAGATGCAGGACCGCCGCCCCTAACCGGCCAGGTGGCGCTCCACCGACTCCACCTTCGCGCGCAGCCGGCCGCCCGGGTCGTCGGCCAGGGCGTCGATCTTGACCACCAGCGACGTGCGGGGGGCCACCGAGTTGACGTGGTCCACGCACGCCTTGATGACGGCCATGACCTCGTCCCACTCGCCTTCGATGTTGGTGAACATGGCGTTGGTCTCGTTCGGCAGGCCGCTGTCGCGCACGATCCGCACGCAGTCGGCCACCACCCCCGAGACGGATTCCCCCGCTCCCAGCGGGCTTATGGAGAAAGCCGCGATCACGATCAGTCCCTGAAGTTCTCGAACTGGAGGGGGATGCCGAAGTCCTCCTCGCGCAGCCCGGCGATCACCGACTGCAGGTCGTCGCGCTTCTTGCCCGTCACCCGCACCTGGTCGCCCTGGGTGGAGGAGGACACCCCCTTGGGGCCGTTGTCCTTGATCCAGCGGTTGATGGCCTTGGTGTTGTCGGAGCTCAGGCCGGCCTTCAAGGTGATGGTCTGGCGCATCGCCCCCCGGGCCGCCTCCTCCGGCTTGCCGTAGTCCAGGGCCTTCAGGCTGACCTTGCGCTTGACCAGCTTCTCCTCCACCACCTGCACGACCGCCCGCAACCGGTCCTCGGTCGAGGAGTGCAGGCGGAGTTCCATGCCGGACAGCTCGATGGAGGAGTCGGTGCCCTTGAAGTCGAAGCGGGTCGACAGCTCCCGGGAGGCCTGGTCCACAGCGTTGCGGACCTCCTGCATGTCGACCTGGGACACGATGTCAAAGGTGGGCATGGCCGTTACGCTACCCCCCTCGTGGACCTCATCCCGAGCCTGGAGCGTGCCCGGCTGACCGTGGCCGGCCGGTCGATCGACGGGGACGGCCTGGCCGGCGCCGCCGCCGCCGTCGCCCGGCGGGTGCAGGGCATGCCGGCGCTGGCCGTGCACGCCGACGCCTCTCTCGAGACGGTGGTGGCCGTGCTGGGCGGGCTGGCGGCCGGTGTCCCGGTGGTGCCGGTGCCCCCCGACGCCGGTCCGCTCGAGCGGGACCACATCCTCGGCGACAGCGGGGCGGTGCCGACCCCACCGGTCGACGTGGACGAACGGGCGGACTTCACCGCCCCGCCGCTGGACCCGGCCCGGACGGCCATGATCCTCTACACCAGCGGGACCACCGGGCTGCCCAAGGGGGTCATGTTGAGCGCGGCGGCCATCGCCGCCGACCTGGACCTGCTGGCCGCGGCGTGGGAGTGGACGAGCGAGGACGTGCTGGCGCACGGGCTGCCACTTTTTCATGTGCACGGCCTGATCCTCGGAGTGCTGGGACCGCTCCGCGTCGGCAGCGCCCTGGTGCACACCGGGCGGCCCACCCCGGCGGCCTACGCGGGGGCGGGGGCGTCGCTGTACTTCGGGGTGCCCACCGTGTGGTCCCGCCTGGCCGACGACCCCGCCGCCGCCCGGGCCCTGCGGTCGGCCCGGCTGCTCGTCTCGGGCAGCGCCGGCCTGCCGGTGCCGGTGTTCGAGCGGCTGCGGGACCTGGCCGGGCAGGGGCCCATCGAGCGCTACGGGATGACCGAGACCCTCATCACCGTCAGCGGGTCACCCGCCGGCGAGCGGCGCCCCGGATGGGTGGGGCACCCGCTGCCCGGCGTGTCCACCCGCCTGGTCGACGATTCGGGGGCGGCGGTGCCCGCCGACGGGGAGACGGTCGGCTCGCTGGAGGTGCTCACCCCCACGGTGATGTCGGGCTACCTGAACCTGCCGGCGGAGACCGCCGCGGTGACCACCGCCGACGGGTGGATCCGCACCGGCGACGTGGCCTGCATCGGGCCCGACGGCTGGCACCGCATCGTCGGGCGGGAGTCGGTCGACCTGATCAAGAGCGGCGGCTACCGCGTCGGCGCCGGCGAGGTCGAGGCCGCCCTGCTGGCCCACCCCGGGGTCCGGGAGGCGGCCGTCGTCGGCCAGCCCGACCCGGACCTGGGCCAGGTCATCGTCGCCTACGTGGTAGCCGGCGACGACCTGACCGGGGCCGACCTGTCGGACTTCGTGGCCCGCTCCCTGTCGGTGCACAAACGGCCCCGACGGGTCGAGCTGGTGGCCGCCCTGCCCCGCAACGCCATGGGCAAGGTGCAGAAGAAGCAGCTGCTCGAGGGTTAGCCCTTGGCGCCGATGCGGGGGAACTTCGGCGCCTGCTTCTTCACGAAGGAGTTCACGCCCTCCTTGAAGTCCGGACGGCTGAAGCTCTCGACCATCAGCCGGCGGGCGTCCTTCTCCGACGGGCCCAGCTTGGCGGTCAGCTGCTCGTAGACCTGGCGCTTCATGATGGCCATGGACGCCGGCGAGCACTTCTCGGACAGCTCCTGGACGTAGCGGACGGCGTGGGGGAGCACCTCCTCGGCGGGGAGGGCCCTGTTGACCAGGCCCATGGCCGCCGCCTCCTCGCCGCTGACCCGCCGGGAGGACAGCAGCAGGTCGAGGGCCTGGCCGGCGCCGACCTGGCGGGGCAGCAGCCACGACAGGCCCCACTCGGCGATCAGCCCCCGCTGGGCGAACGCGGTCAGCAGCGGGGCGTCGGCGGCCATGAACCGCAGGTCGCAGCTGAGGGCGATGGGCACCGCCATGCCGGCGCAGGGCCCGTTGATGGCGGCGATGACCGGTTTCTGCAGTGCCATCAGGTAGGTGTACTCGCCGGAGAAGTCCTCGGGCAGCGGTTCGGGCCGCTCCACCCGGAACTCGGCCAGGTCCTCGGTGGCGAAGTCCCCGCCGCCCTCGGTCAGGCCCTGCAGGTTCTTCATGTCGGCGCCGGCGCAGAACGCCCGGCCCGCGCCGGTGATCACGATCCCGACCACGGCCGGGTCGGCCTCGGCCGAGAAGACGGCGTGGCGGACCTCGGCCGCCATGCGCGTCGTCCAGGCGTTGAGCGACTCAGGCCGGTTGAGGGTGATGGTGGCTACCGGGTCCTCGACGGTGTAGATGATCTGTTCGTACACGCCCCGATCTTGTCAGAGCCCGTCGTGGCGGCGCAGCAGTTCAGGTCACTAATTCGGTACGACCACCGCCCGGCCCTCCAGCGTTCCGGCCGCCAGGTCCCGGTAGGCGTCGAGCGCCCGGTCCAGCGGGTAGATGGTGACCGACGGGGTGAGCAGGCCGCGGGCGCCCAGCTCCAGCACCTCCACCAGCTCCGCCCGGGTGCCCCAGTACACCGTCTGCACCGAGACCCCGTAGGGGATGGTGAAGAAGCCGATCGGGTAGCTGCCCCCGGCGATACCCACGATGGTGAGATCGCCCAGCATGCGGGCGCAGGCCGCGGCCATCCGCAGCGACTCGTCCGAGCCCACGAAGTCCAGCACCACGTCGGCCCCCCGCCCGCCGGTGGCCTCCCGGATCTCGGCGGCGGCGGTGTCGCCGGCCGCCACCGCCCGGTGGGCGCCCAGCTCGAGGGCCAGGTCCAGCGCCACCGGCCGGGTGTCCACGGCCACCACCCGGGCGGCGGTGGTGGCCCGCAGGATCTGCACCGCCATGTGGCCGAGGCCGCCGACGCCGATGACCACCGCCGTCGCCGTGGGGTCGAGCTTGGGCCACGACCGGCGGATGGCGTGGTAGGGCGTGAGGCCGGCGTCGGTCAGCGGGGCGGCGTGGTGGGGGTCCAGGCCTTCCGGTAGCGGCACCAGGTGCCGGGCGTCGGGGACGAGCATGTAGTCGGCCATCCCGCCGTCCATGCCGAGGCCGCCCCCGCCTCCGGGGACCGGGGCGCCGAGGGGGTTCTCGCAGTAGTTCTCGATACCGGCCCGGCAGCGCCCGCAGGTGCCGCAACCCCAGGGGCCGTGCACCGCCACCGGCTGGCCCTCCTCCAGGCCGGTCACGCCGGCGCCGAGGGCGGCGACCCAGCCGGCGTTCTCGTGGCCCAGCGTGAACGGCAGCGGCCACGGGGCGCCCGTCGATCCGTCGAAGTCGTGCATGATGTGCAGGTCGGAGTGGCAGACACCGGCCCCTCCCACCTTGATCACCACCT
>JAKAXG010000533.1 GCA_021827225.1 Actinomycetes bacterium
GCGGACCAGTTCCTCATCCACTTCGTGCCGTACTTCGCGGCCAGCATGATCACCGTGGCGGTGGCCGGGCAGGGCAGCTACAGCTTCGCCGCCTTCGCCCTGATGGAGGCCAGCTTCTGGATCCACATCCTGGCCTCCCTGCGGACCCTGCTGCGTCGCAAGGGGAGCTTCGTGGTCACCCCCAAGGTGGGCCGCTCCGGCCGGCAGATCCGCCCGGTGATACCCGGCCTGATAGCCCTGGCCGTCCTCATCGGCGCCGCCGTCGACGGGCTGGTCCGCAGCCGGAACCCGGCCACCCTCAACAACGTGGCCTTCGCCTCCCTCCACATCACCGTGATCCTCGTGGGCATCTGGCCGGCGCTGGCCGGGGTGCGCCGGGCCGGCGCCGAGGAGCCCATCGACCTGCGCGTGGCGGAGCCGGCCGAAATCGCGGCATGAGCGCGACGACCCCCACGGTCCTCGTGGCCGGGGCCTTCGGCCAGGCGAATCCAGGCGACGAGTCCGTGCTCGACGCCTTCCTGTCCCGCTTGGACGGGTGCCGGGTCAGCGCCACGGTCGCCCGGGTCCCGTCCGGCCGGGCACCGCGCTACCGGCCGGTGCTGTCCGCGGACCGCAGGGCGGTGGCGGCCGAGGTGCTCCGGGCCGACCTGACCGTGGCCACCGGCACCGTCCTCAAGACCCTGCACCCGGCCTCGGGTCGGCCCCCGCTCGGACTGCTCGGCAGCACCCTGGCGCTGGCCGCCGCCGCCCGGGCGGCCCGCCGCCCGATCGCCATGGCCGGGGTGGGGGCGGGGGATCTCGGTCACCCGCTGGCCCCGGTCCTGGCCCGCTCCATCGTCCGCTCCGCCGGCCCCATCCGTCTGCGCGACGAGGAATCGGCGGGGCTGCTGGCGGCGGCCGGCGTGGGCCGCCCGCTCCCGGTCGGGGCCGACGTGGTGTGGGCCACCGTGGACCCGCTGGGATCCCGGACCGGCGTCCCGGCCCGGTCCGCACGCCGGGCCGTGATCGCCCTCAGCCACCTGGCCGGCGGCGGGGAGCTGGTGGGGGCCCTGCAGGTGGCCGCCGCCGGCCTGGTCGCCTCCGGGTTCGAGGTGGTACTGCACCCGTGGCAGCCGGGCCCGGACACTCCGATGGCCGCCGCCGTGGCCGCCGGCTGCCCCGCCCCGGTCCGGGTGTGGGATCCCCCACCCGATGTGCCCGCCGCCGCCCGGGCCTATGCGGGGGCGGCGCTGGTGGTAGGGCTGCGGTTCCATTCGCTGGTGGCGGCCGGCGCCGCCGGGGTGCCCTTCGTGGCGGTGGCGCACGAGGCGAAGCTGTCCGGGCTGGCCCGCCGGTTGGGGCAGCCGGCGGTGGCTCCCACCGTCAGCGGCACCGGGCTGCTCGGCGCCGCGCTGTGGGCCGCGGCCGGTCCCGCCGCGCCCGTCGCGGCCATAGAGGCGGAGGCCGCCCGGGCCGCGGCCACCCTCGATGAGGTGAGAGCGGCGGCCCACGCCGCTGCCCGCCGCCGGAGGGCCCGACCGGGAATGGGTGCCCGGGGACCTGCCGTGCCCGTCCTCGAGTAGGAGGCCGGCCTCAAGGCCGGGGTCGAGGGCTCCGAGAACCTGATCGGCGAACTTCGCCGGCGGATCTCAGCAGGAGCAACTCGACATGCAGCACCCCACGACCCTCCCCACGCGGAGGTCGGCTCGCGCCGCTTCCCTCGGCGCCGCGCTCGCACTGTGCGCAACGTTCGGCGCAACGTTCGGCGCAACGTTGATCGGCGGGGCGTCGCCGGCCACCGCCGCCCCCGACCTGGCCCTGCACGTGGCCGGCAACCAGTTGGTGAACTCCGCCGGGGCCCCGGTGCGCCTGCTCGGGGTGGACCGCTCCGGCACCGAGTACGCCTGCGCCCAGGGATGGGGCATCTTCGACGGGCCGTCCGGCCCGGCGTCGGTGGCGGCCATCGCCGCGTGGCATGCCAACGCCGTGCGCATCCCGCTCAACGAGGACTGCTGGTTGGGCATCAACGGCGTCCCCGCCGCCTACTCCGGTGCCAACTACCGCAACGCCATCGTGGCCTATGTGAACGAGGTCAACGCCGCCGGCATGGAGGCCATCCTGGATCTCCACTGGGGCGCCCCCGGGAGCCAGCTGGCGACCGGTCAGGAGCAGATGCCCGACGCGTCCCACGCCCCGGCGTTCTGGTCCTCGGTGGCCGCCACCTTCGCCCAAACCCCCGGGGTCGTCTTCGACCTGTTCAACGAGCCCCACGGCGTCAGCTGGTCGTGCTGGCGCAACGGATGCACTTTGACAAATGGCACCGCCGTGGTGGGCATGCAGCAGCTGATCGACACGGTCCGGGCGGCTGGAGCCACCCAGCCGGTCATGGCCGAGGGCCTCAACTGGGGTGGGGACCTGAGCGGCTGGCTGGACAACGAGCCCACCGACCCGGCCCACAACCTGGTGGCCAGCGTCCACCTCTACAACTTCAGCCAGTGCAACACGGTGTCGTGCTGGAACTCCACCATCGCCCCGGTGGCCGCCTCCGTCCCGGTGGTCACCGGCGAGCTGGGGGAGACCGACTGCGGCACCGGCTTCATCGACACCTACATGCCCTGGGCCGACGCCCACGGCATCTCCTACCTGGCCTGGGCGTGGGACGCCGGCGGTGGCTGGAGCTGCAGCTCCGGGCCCGGCCTGCTCGACTCATACGACGGGACCCCCAACGTCTACGGCGCCGGGTTCAAGTCCCACCTGGCCGCCCTGGCTGCCACGCCCGCCCCGGTCCCGGCCCCCGCGCCGGCCGCCGGCACCAGCACCGTGGTCAGCGCGTCCCTCACCCAGTCCTGGGGGAGCGGCGGCGTGGTCGACCTGCACGTCACCAACACCGGTTCCTCCGTCCTCGGCACCCCCAGCCGGCCCTGGAAGCTGTCGTTCGACCTACCCTCGGGCGCTGGCATCACCAGCATGTGGAACGCCTCGCTGACCTCCGGCACCAGCGGCCACGTGACCGCCACCGCCCCCTCCTACACCCTGTCGCTGGCCCCCGGGGCCAGCATGGACATCGGCTGGGTGGAACAGGGCAGCACCGCCCTGCCGTCGTCGGTGTCGCTGACCGCCGACCCGGGCGTCACCGGAGCCGTCCTGGACTCCACCTACCAGCTCGCCACCTCCTGGGGCAACGGCGGCAACGCCTACATCACCGTGGTCAACGCCGGCGGCCAGCCCTCGGGGGCCTGGAGCCTGCAGGCCACCCTGCCGGCCGCCACCACCCTGACCGCAGTGTGGGACGCCCAGCTGGCCTCGCCCGCCGCCGGCTCCGTGCGGCTGACCGGCCCGTCCTGGGCGCAGTCTCTGAACCCCGGGCAGTCCGACGTGGTGGGCTGGACCCAGCAGGGCAGCACCGCCGCCCCCACCGGGCTGTCGGCCGCCTGACCGTGCTGTGACCGGGTATCGGGGGGCCGACGTCTCCTGACCGGGAGGAGCTTCTCCACCAGGTCCCGGGGTAGCGGCGTGTCGACCGGGAGGCCGCTGTCTCGTCCCCTCGGCAGGGCAGCTGCGGTGGTTCTTGAACGCCGCGCCGTCGGCATGACCTTGCCTTCGACCCTGAACGCCGGCATCCCGTAGGAGATGCCCTGCTCCGCTTCGGATCGGCCGGCGGGGCCAGGTGGTCGTCGGCTTCCTTGGCGCTCACCGCGGCCGGTGTCGGGCCATCCGGCCCGCCGCCCGCTGCCCGCCGCCAGCCGCCCGCTCCCGTCGCCCGGTCGCCACCGCCCGTCCCCGCCCGCTCCCGTCGCCCGCTCCCGCCGCCCCCGCCCGCTCCCGCCCGTCACCTCGCCCCGTCCCTCCGCCCGTCACCGATTGGCGGATTTCTGCCCTCTACGGGCAAGGATCCGCCAATCGGTCGCTGCCGCGTCGTCCCAGCTCAGAGCCATGATCCGCCCCTCCGAAGGGGCGCCGGCTGAGCGTTTACGAGGATCCGCTAGAATGGCCGCTTGCCGCTCCGGCGGCACCAGCGCTCGTAGCCCAATGGATAGAGCATCTGACTACGGATCAGAAGGTTGGGGGTTCGAGTCCCTCCGAGCGCGCTGGAAAAGTGCAGGT
>JAKAXG010000534.1 GCA_021827225.1 Actinomycetes bacterium
ACCCGACACACTCGGCGTATTCGCCTGCATGCTCGGCGGCGAAGCCGGCACGACGCTGCTGCTCTCCTGCTGCCCGGACACCGATCCAGCCGACACCCCGAACCGGCGTGATGCCGTGCTGGTTGCCGTCGAGGTTGACACGCCCCGGGCGGGGCGCCCGTGACCGATCCGGTGACGGATCATCGGTAGAGGCCCGGCGATGGCCGATTTGCCCCGCTGGGTGGCCCGGGGTTCTCATCCGGTGAGCCGCGCGGTGGTGCCCGAATGGGCTGTGGTGGACGGTGAGGCGATGGCGGTCTTCGCCCAGTTCCCCGGCGACGCGGTTCCAGAGGTGCTTCCGGTCGTGGTCCTGTCCCACGGCCTGGGCGGAAGTCACTTGGGATACGCCACCTTGGGAGCTCACCTCGCCTCCCACGGATTCGCCGTGCTGCACCCTCAGTTCCTCGACTCCGTCTACCGTCTGCAGGTCGTCGAGTCCCTGGCAGTGGTGGGAGGTCCTGGCGCCGACAACGATGAGGCGGTTCGGGCGGCGATGCGACCACTCCTGTTCGATCCCCAGCATTGGAGTTCACGGGTGGAACGGGTTCGTGCACTCATCGACTCGCTGCCCAGCCAGTCGCACCTACCCGTCGGGCTCTCCCCGCAGGGTGTCACCCTCGTCGGTCACTCCTACGGGGCATATGTCACGCAACTCCTGCTCGGCGTCAGGCTCTTCGGAGTCGGACAGGGCATGCCAACATCGGCCCATCCAGCAGTTGCCTGCGGCATTCTGCTCTCTCCGCAAGGAAGCGGGGACCGGGGCCTCACGGACCGGTCCTGGGAGGGCGTCTCGGCGCCGCTGCTCGAGGTCACAGCGACTCAGGACTTCGGGCCCCACGGTGAAGGCCTCGCCTGGCGGAGGGAGCCGTTCGATCGTGCCAGATCAGCACGCAAGCATCTGTCGATAGTCCGGGGGGGCGATCACTATCTGGGCGGCATCCCGGCGGCGGAGGACGACGGACCGGTGCCGGGCACCGAGCACACGACTGAACGGGGCGTGAGGAGAGCGGTGTCGGCTGTGGCGCTGGCCTTAGCGCAGTGGGCACGAGGCGACACGGAGGCCGGTGAATGGCTGCGGTCCGGGCCCATTGGATCGGTCTTCGACCACGAACACCTCGACCCGGGACATTGAGGTCCTGGAGAAGGACACCAGGGACCTGTGATGGGTGACGCTTTAGCGGATGTCAAGGTGCTCGACGCTGCCACCGTGCTGGCCGGGCCGGTGTCGGCGACCATCCTCGGCGACTTCGGGGCCGAGGTCGTGAAGGTCGAGGATCCGGAGGCAGGCGACTTCACGAGGGGGACGGGTAGATCCCCGACCTGGCTCCAGGAAGGCAGAAACAAGAGGTCGGTCACGCTCAACCTGCGGACCGAGGCCGGCCAGGACCTGCTCCACCGGCTCGTACCCCACTTCGATGTCGTCGTCACGAACTTCCGGCCCCCGACCCTGGCGAGGTACAGGATGCTCCCGGAGCATCTCCAGCCGCTCAATCGACGGGCCGTGCTCCTCTACATCACCGGTTATGGGCTCAACGGACCCTATGCCGCCCGGGGGGCGTTCGACAGGGTGGCCAGCGCCTACAGCGGGTTGACGTATGTGACCGGTGATCCGAGCCGTCCCCCGGTCAGAAGCGGGTACGCGGTGATCGACTACATGAGCGCCTATTTGGCGGCGTACTCGGTGATGGTCGCCCTCCATCACCGGAACATGTCCTCCGGGGAGGGCCAGGTGATAGATCTGGCACTCTATGAAGCCGGTCTCCGGGCCTCCGAGGACTCCGTTCCGGCATTCTCGCTCGACGGGGCGGTCCGGGAGCGGAATGGGAACAGGAACCATTCGATAGTGCCAGCTTCCGACTTCGAGACGGCCGACGGCCGCCACGTCTCGGTTCACGCAGGCACCGACGCCCTCTTTCGCCGGCTGTCCATCGTCATGGGCTCGCCGGATCTGGCTACCGACCCCCGCTTCGCTGATCGGCCAGCCCGGATAGCGAACCAGGACGAGCTGTACGCGATGGTGGCCTCCTGGGTGGCGGAGCGGCGCGCCGACGAGGTGGTTGCCATCCTCAGCGAGGCGGATGTCCCAGCGGCGCCGGTCATGAGCGTCGAAGACCTGATGCAGGATCCTCACTGCCGTGCGAGAGGATCGGTCGTTACCGCTCCGGATCCTGAACTGGGTGCGGTTTCGATGGTGGCACCGCTGCCGATGATGAGCGCCACCCCCGGATCCATCCGCTGGGCCGGCCCCAAGCTCGGATCGCACACCGACGAGGTCCTCAGTGGTCTTCTCGGGATGAACGACTCGGAGATCGCCTCCCTGCGGGCTGCTGGTGTGGTCTGACTGGATTCTCGATGACGTGATGAGACAGCTGGCGGCTGGTTGACCTCTGGGATTGAAGGGGTGCGGTGCCGTCCCCACTTCTCGAGCGCCTCATGGCGCGCAGCCCCGGTCGGCTAACCGGTGGCGCGCTCCCGGCTGGCCCCGCCGGTCGCCGCGCGGGTGCCCCTCGGCCCGTACCAGTCGAGGCACAGGGCGGTGGCGTCGTCCTGGATGTGGCCACCCGTGACATCGCGGAGGTTGCGCGCCAGCTCCTGCACGATCTGGCGGGGATGGCGGTCGGCTTCGGCCGCGAAGATGGCCTCGATCTCGATCCGCTGGGCGTTGCGGTCGAGATATCCGTCGGTGATGATCAGCAACCGGTCTCCGGCGATCAGGGTGATGCGGTCCGTGCGGTAGGGGGCCGTCGCGACGCCGAGCGGCTGCTGAGGTTTCACGTCGATGGTCAGGACCCTGCCGTCGCGCAGGAGGAAGGGAGCCGGGTGGCCGGCGTTGACGACCTCGGCGGTTCCGTCGGCCAGGCGGATCCGCATGAGCCATCCGGTGACGAACTGGTCGGGTTTGGCGTGGGCCCGCAGGCTGTCGCCGGCTGCGTCGGCCTGCTCGGCAGGGGATGCCAGCGCCCGCCGCCGGTTGCGCATGGTCCCCACCGTCAGGGTGGCGAGCATGGCCGCGTCGATGGAGTGGCCCATGGCGTCGGTGACCGACAGGTACAGATGCTCCCGGTCCAGGGAGTAGTCGAAGGTGTCCCCGCCCGCGTCATGGGAGGGCTCCAGCCATCCGGCGAGTGACACAGGCCCGGCCTCCAGGCTGTAGGCGGAAGGGAGCAGGCGTCGCTGGATCTCGGCCGACACCGAGAACGGAACGTCACGCTGTGCCCACTCGAACAGGTCCGTGTGACGCCGGGACGCGATCAGGACATAAGCCAGGGCGTGCGCCCCGGCGATGAGCTGGCCGAGGATCTCGTCGCCGGGCTCGTCGGTGAAGGACATCTCCAGCACCCCGATGGCGTCGCCCCGCTCCGTGATCGGCACCAGCACCGTCGGCCCCTCGGCCTGCTCGACCACCCCCGGCCTCTGGGTGAACAGAACCTGCTCGTAGACCGTGCCGGCCAAGGGGACCGTCTCCCCCCGCTCGTTGCGGCCATCCTGACCCCGGCCGGTGCCCTCGACATGTGACAGGCGTACCAGGGCGTTGCCCGAGAAGTTGGCTATCAACAGCGCCACGTGCCGGGCCTGAACGGTGCGGGCCAGCTCGCCGGCCAGGACGTCGGCCACGTCGATCGGGAACGATTCCTCCACGGCCGTCAGAAGCGACCGAAGATCCAGATTGTCACGCCTCACCGCATCACCGTCTCGCTTCCCAGGCAGCGGTCAGAAGATACACAAGACGGTCCCCGGCGCGTCCATCAGGCGTGGCCGCCGGTCTGCCGCCGTCAAGTGGAGCGCTCGGCACTGGCTGCGATTCCGGCGATGAGCCTGTCGCACCCCGTCTCGAAGCGCTCGCGGCCGTCTCCTGACAGGATCACCTCAGCGTCGTCCCCCAGGTTCGGGAAGCGATGAACGGTGTTCGAATCTGCGTCGAGGTGCATTCGGCCGGACCGGGCCGCCTGTCACTGGTTGCGCACGGTGCGGTCGCGGTGGACGTCCCACCACGACGCCATGCGGGTGGTCAGCGGGTAGACCGGACCGAGG
>JAKAXG010000535.1 GCA_021827225.1 Actinomycetes bacterium
GGCCGGATCAGCCGGCGGGGTGCGGCGAACCGCCGCTCCGGCGGACCAGAAGCAGGCAGCAGTCGTCCACCCGGGCCATGCAGTGCTCGTCCACGATGGCGTCGGCCAGCACGTCGAGCGGCTTCCCGGCGTGGGCGGCGACCGTCTCCACCAGCCGCTCCAGCCCCCGGTCCAGGTCCTCGTCACGCCGCTCGATGACCCCGTCGCTGTAGATGACCAGGGTGTCGCCGGCCTGGAGGACCAGCGGGGAGTCCGGGCCGGCCGGTACGTCGGGGGTGCCGAGCGGAGCGCCGCCCCGCCGGTTGAGCACCGTCACGGACCCGTCCGGTCCGGCCACCAGGGGAGGGACGTGGCCGGCACTGGCCCAGCGCAGAACTCCGGTCGCCGGATGCAGGCGGGAGTAGAAGGCGGTGGCGAACCCGGCGTCGATCGCCGAGAGCCTGCGGTTCAGGTCGGCGAGTAGAGCCGACGGGCTGGCCTCGACGGCGGCCAGCGCCCGGGCGCCGTGGCGCAGCTCCAGCATCTGCGACACGGCGTCCACACCGTGGCCGGCGGCGTCGCCGAGGCCGACCAGCACGGTGCCGTCGGGCATGACGTCGGCCTCCCACCAGTCACCGGCCACGTCCCCGCCGGCCGGCAGGTACCGGGCAGCGAACTGCAGGCCCGGCACCCGGGGCGGGGCGCTCGGCAGCAGGGCGCCGACCAGGCTCTGCACCACCCGCTGCTGGGCGTCCCAGCTCTGGGCGTGGTCCAGGGCGATGGCGGTCCGCGCGCCGAGCTGGGTGACGGTCTCGATCAGGCGGGGGGTCAGCTGGCGGCCGGAGCCGACGAAGGTCAGCGCTATCACCCCGATCCTCTCCCCCCGCACCTGGATGGGCACGCACAGGCCGCCCCCCTGGTCCGGGTCGCCGCCCATGGCGGCGAAGTCCAGGCCGGGGTACAACTGCTCCATCAGCCGGCCCGTGCCGTCGGTGATCAGCTGCGGCGTGCCGGTGCGGAACGCCCTGGTGTGGGGGACGTCGAGGTCCAGGCTGAGCGGGGGGGCGTGCTTGATGAGGGCGGCCACGTCCGGGAAGCCGTCGATGGCCATGGCCACCCGGCGCAGGACCGGACCGTCGGCCAGGTAGACGCTGAACCAGTCCCCGAGAGCCGGGACAGTGTGGGCGGCCAGTCTCTCCAGCACGTCGGAGGGGCGGCGGGCGCTGACCATGATCTGGGTGGCGTCGGCCAGGAACGCCAGGGACCGGCGGGCCTCCTCGTCGCTGATCGCCAGCCGGCTGCGCTGCAGTGCCGAGGCCAGGGCGGCGGCCAGGGACCCGACGAACGCGATCTGGGCCGGCTCGGGAAGGTCGCCGCCGCGGAAGCTGAGCGACAGGGCCCCGAGCACCTCGCCGCCGGCGGCCAGCGGGACGGTGTGGAGGCTGCGATCCCCGAGCCGGGTGCGTGCCATGCCCGGGAAGCGCTCCGAGATCTCCTTGGCGGTCCGCAGGATCACCGGGCGTCCGGTGCGGACGACCTCGGCCGCGGGCAGCTCAGCGTCGAGGAAGAACTCCTGGTAGGGGTGCAGCTCCGGCAGGGCCGGGCCGTACCATGCCACGGAGCGGAGGGTCCCCTGGTCGGTGAGCAGGAAGACCCGGGCGGCCACGACGCCGAGGAACTCTCCGGCGTTGTTCACCACCGCGGCGGCCATCTCCTCGGGGGTACCGGCGGCCAGCAGCGCGGCGTTGACCTGCTGGAGCAGCTCGAGGCGGGACGACACCCCCTCCAGCTGGGGGATGCGTTCCATCTCGGCCGCGATGACGTCGCGGAACGGCGTCACCGGCGGGGGCTGATCCCCCCGGGCGACGGCCTGCAGCTGGGCGACCAGGGAGCGGACGTACCAGCGCCGGAACACGGTGTGCAGGCGGGGCGGGGCCAAGCTGAGCAGCCGGGCGGAACGGGCGTAGCGGTCGGCTTCTTCCAGGGCGGCCAGGTACCGCTCCCCGGCGGCGGCGGCACCGATGGGCAGGTGGAGCTCGAGATGGGTGACGGCGTCGCCCCGGGCGGCGGCGGCGGCCGCCTGCTTCTTGATCTCGGCCCGGGCCTCGGCGAAGTCCCGGGTGACCGTCTCGACCAGCCGGGCCATCTCGGGGGCGAGAGCCTCGCCGGTGGAGGCCTGGCCTTCCCGGACCAGGACCAGCTCCCGCACCACGTTGTCGATGTGGGACTTGGCGGCGACGAGCATGCCGGTGTCCACCGCCCCCAACCGCACGGTGTAGAGGGGCTCGGGGCAGCCGGGTCCGGGGTAGACCGGCTCAGGGCCCGGCGGCCGCCGGACGGACCCCTCGGCGCCGGTCGGGTCCCCACCGCCGGCCGGCCCCGCTCCGGCCGGGCGGGGGTGGCGGTCCAGCTCGGCCCAGACGGTCTTGCCGCCGCCGGGTAGCCGGTCCACCCCCCAGCTGGAAGCCAGAGCGGTGACCATGGCCAAGCCCCGGCCGGTCATGGCCTCGGTGCTGCGCTGCAGCAGGATGGGAGTGGCGCGCCCGGCGTCGCTCACCTCCACCCGGACTTTCCCCCCGGCCGCGACCCTCACCGTCACCGGCGCCTCGCCGTGCAGCATGGCGTTGGTCACCAGCTCGCTGACCACCAGCTCGGTGTCGGCCCTGACCTGATCCGCCCAGCCGGCCAGCGCGGTCCTGACCAGGCGTCGGGCCCGGGGCACGGCGTCGGCCTGGCGGGCCAGCTTCAACTCCGATGCGGTCTCCACCGGCACGCGGCGCTAGGGCAGGAACGGCCTGGTGCCGGCCCCACCGGGTGCGGGGGCGCTCGCTGCGCACCAGCACGTTCGATCCACGGTTCCAGGGTAAACGACCCGGGCCCCGGACCGGGTCCCGGGTTGACGCCGCGGCCAGAGGACCGGCCACCGCTGGGACTGCGGAATACAGCTGGCCCGGCCGGCTGGAAGAGGGAGCTCACTCCAGCGGGCCGGGCCTGGCTGCGTGGCGGCGCTCGCGAGTGTTGTGACTGCGTACGCCGTGTCCACCCCGAGTGTGTTACGCCTGCATGTCGGTCCGGTTCCGGAAAGGTCGCAGCTTGGTGACGGTTCCGTCAGATCCGGTCCCGGGGGACCCGCAGAGCCAGGGGCAGGGCGACCGCGGCGGGGCACGGCTGGTCACCAGCACATTCCAGAGCGTGGCAAGGGTCGGGTTCTGCGAGACTGCGCCCCATGTCTGTTCTCGTCACCGGCGGGGCCGGATACATCGGCTCCCACACCGTCCGCCAACTGCGCCAGCGCGGGGACGACGTGCTGGTGCTCGACAGCATGGAGTTCGGCAGCCCCGATGCGGTCGGGGACGTGCCGCTGGTCGTCGGCGACATCGCCGACTCCGGGCTGGTCGCCGACACCATCTCCCGCTACGAAGTGGACTCCATCGTCCATTTCGCCGCCTACAAGAACGCGGGCGAGTCATTCGAGAACCCGGGCCGGTACTTCGGGAACAACGTGGCGGGAACCGCCCACCTGCTCGAAACCGCCCTCCGAGGGGGGGTCAGGCGCTTCGTGTTCTCCTCCACCTGCGCCGTCTACGGCACCCCGGAGCGGGCCCCCGTGGGCGAGGAAGCGCCGATCCACCCGGAGAGCCCCTACGGGGAGAGCAAGGCCCTGGTCGAGCGCATGCTGCACTGGTACAGCGTGTGCCACGGGTTGGAATCGGTCAGCCTCCGGTACTTCAACGCCGCCGGGGCGGCCATGGACGGGTCCCTCGGCGAGGACTGGACGCATTCGCTGAACCTGGTTCCGGTGGCCATGAAGGCGCTCCTCGGCCACGCCCCGCCGCTCGAGGTGTTCGGCACCGACTACCCGACCCCGGACGGCACCTGCATCCGGGACTACATCCACGTGGACGACCTGGCGGACGCCCACCTCCGGGCCCTGGACTACCTGCAGGCGGGCGGGGTGACCACGGCCGTGAACCTGGGCACCGGGGTGGGCTCGTCGGTCAGGGAGGTCCTGGCCGCGGCCGAGCGGTCGGCCGGTCGCCCCGTCCCGGCCGAGGACACCGCCCGCCGGCCGGGTGACCCGGTGGCGCTG
>JAKAXG010000536.1 GCA_021827225.1 Actinomycetes bacterium
TCCGGGGCGTCACAGGCGGCGGGAACTTCGGAGGGCGCACCGGCCCTGCTCCAGTCGGTGTCCAACGGGGACTTCGCGATTCAGGCGAAATTCGATGCGGAGGTGACCTCAGCGACGCAGGACCAGGGGCTCCTGGTGTGGCAGGACTCCACTGACTTCATCAGGTTCGGAATATCGCAGACGGGCACCCAGGCCCACGCATTCGCCGATGCAGCAATCGGCGGCGTGGTCACCAGTCGGCTGAACCAGTCTGTACGGAACGGTGCCACCTTCTACGACCGCGTGGTGAGAAGCGGGGACCTGTGGACCTACAGCTACTCCTACGACGGTCAGGCCTGGACCAACTTCGGCACCTTCTCCCAAACGCTCACCGTGTCCAAGATCGGCCCCTATGCCGGGATATCGGGCACCACCGCGAGCAATGCTCCGGCCTTTACGGAACTGATCGACTACTTCCACAACATCGCCGGAGCCTCGTACACCACGCCACCGGCGATCAACCTCTGGTACGGGAACCAGGAGACTTTCGGACAAAACGGCGAGCCACAGAGTGCGATCAACATTCTCGGTAATGTCTCGGATCCTGCCGGAATGTCCTCGCTCGCGTACACCCTCAATGGTGGAGCGTCGCAGCCCCTCCAGATGGGCGAGAACGACCTCCGCCTGAGCTCACCGGGCGACTTCAACGCAGCCATTCCCTATACGAGCCTGATCCCAGGTTCGAACAGCGTCGTGATCACGGCCACGGACTCGGCGGGTCTCAGATCGACCGCAACCGTGAGCGTCAACGATGCTTACACCGGCCAGAGCTGGCCAGGGAACTACTCGATCGACTGGGCCCATGCTTCGAGCATCTCCAGCGTTGCGCAAGTGGTGGACGGCAAGTGGGCTATTCAGCCGGCTGGCACCGTTCGCACGGTGTCAACCGGTTATGACCGCCTAATCGACCTGGGGGACATGTCCTCGTGGACCGACTACCAGGCGACCGTTGAGGTCACGATCAATGCGCTCCCGGCCGCCGGGGGCGCCTTCGGTGTCGGTCCGATCTTCGGATGGCAGGGAAACACCAACTCCGGTGACGGCCAGCAGCCTCCCGACGGACATCCCTTCGATGCATGGTTCAACTACGGGGACAACGGACCCGGACGGCCCGACAGGCTGAACATCTACGCCAACAGCCCCAACCATCACGAGCAGACACTGACGACCGACACATCCGGCATGCAACTGGCGGCCGGGACCACCTACGAGTTCAAGATGCAGGCCGTCTCGGCCCCGGGGGGGACGAGCAGTACCTATTCCTTCAAGGTCTGGCCCAAAGGCACGTCCGAACCGGCCAGCTGGCTCCTGCAGGCCACCGGGGATCACAACCAGGGCTCGCTCCTGCTGGCGAGCTACTGGGCCGATGTCAGCTACGGAGCGGTGTCAGTGACCTCCCTCTCGGGCAACTCGCCGCAGCCGGTGCCGGTGGGGGCGGTGCTGGGGTCGTGGAAGGCGGTGCAGTCGGCGGTGACGGTGGCCGACGCGCCGAACGTCTCGTCGGAAACGGTGACGGTGTCGCTGCCGGCGGGCACCATCGCAGGCGACGAGGTGCTGGTGGTCCTGACCGGGTCCGCCAGCGGCACGCCCGACCCGGTGGTGACTCCCGGCGCCGGTCTGACCGCGCTCGGGGGCGTCACCGGGCCGCCCGGGCCGGGGAAGTACAACCCGTTGGTGCAGGCCTTCGTGGCCAACGCCGTGACCGCCGGCCAGCAATCGTTCTCGCTGTCGGTATCGGGCGGCCCCGGCTGGGGCTGCTACGAGACCGCGCTGGCGGTGGAGCTGTCCGGGCCGTCACTGGCCCTGGACCAGGCGGTGACGGCGCTGGGCACGGCCACGACGACGTCGTTGACCACTTCCCAGGTGACCCCCTCGACCAGCGGGGAGATCGCCCTGACCGCGGCCGGCTGGGATGCCAATCCGTCGACGGTGACCGGCCCGGCCGGCTCCACCGCGGTGACCGCCAGCGTGGCGGATCCCCAGCCGCTGGCCGTGTGGTTCCAGTCCCCGCCGGCCGGGACAGCCATGGCCTCGACGGTCAGCTGGGGACCCGCCGGATCCTACGACTCGTCACTCGCCCTGCTCACCCTGAAGCCCTGATCCACGGAGCGCCCCTGGCGGCGCTCCGGGCGTCACCAGTGAGCCGGACGCCGGGCCGGCACCGGTTCAGGCAGACCATCTGACCCGGTGCGCCAGCCTCCGGGCGGCGGCCGACTGCATGCGGGGCCGGGCCTCGGCCAGCAGCTCGTCCATGGGGGTCAGCTGGTCCAGCACCCAGCGGGAGAACATGCCCTCGTCCATCCACGCCGCCAGATCGGCCGGGGGAAAGCACTCGTCGCCGCCCCCGCCGGCCACCATCAGGCGCACCCGCTCCCATCGGGCGTCGGCGACGACCCAGTCGATGTAGACCTCCTTGGTCTCGACCTCCGTCGCCGGATCCACCCCGACCAGGGCCGGGTGCAGGTCGAGCACCTCGCTCCAGGTCAGACGCCGGCGGGGCACCGGCGCGTCGAGCACGGCAGCCATCCAGGTGTAGTCGGCCAGGACGCTCGCCGGGACCGGAGGGGGAGGGGTGGCCAGGCCCAGGGACCGCCTCATGACGTCCAGCACCCGCCCCTCCTCGGGAACCCGGTCGAAGCTGGACCCGTCCGGCAGCACCATGTGCCAGCCCACGGCCCCGGTCCGCGACACCACGCACGCCAGGCGGATACCACCGTCGCGGCCCGATGCCAGCCCGGCCTCCAGCTCGACCGACTCGTCCAGGGCGAACACCCGGCCGGTGGCCACCATGGCCAGCGCCGTGCACTCCGGCGGCGCCGACCAGCCGAGCGGGTCGAAGCCGTCCGGGCAGACGGTCAGGCCGGCCGTCCCCGCGTCGCAGCCGCCTACCAGCACCCACACCGGGCGGCCGGCGGCGGCCGCCGCGTCGCCGGCGCCGGCCAGCAGCCGGCCGGCCAGCACGGATTCGTCACCTGCCAGGGCAGAGAACATGCGATCACTCCTCGTCCACGGGCGGCCCCGAAGCCCGTCTGGAGAAGGAGGACCGGTATCAGACTACATGGAAGGGTGTGACGGTGGCTACTTGTCGGGCGGGACGATCTGGAGGTGGAGCTCCTTGAGCTGCCCGTCGGTCACCGGGCTGGGGGCGCCCATGAGCAGGTCCCGGGCGCCCTGGTTGAGCGGGAAGGCGATGATCTCCCGCAGGTTGGCCTGGTCCTCGAGCAGCATGAGGATGCGGTCGAAGCCGGGCGCGATCCCGGCGTGGGGCGGGGGCCCGTAGTGGAAGGCGTTCCACAGAGCCGGGAAGGAGGACCGGATGCGCTCGGGGCCGTAGCCGGCGATGGCGAAGGCCGCCTCCATGACCTCCGGCAGGTGGTTCCGCACCGCCCCCGACGACAGCTCCACCCCGTTGCAGACCAGGTCGTACTGGTAGGCCAGGATGTCGCCCGGATCCTTGGTCTGCAGCGCCTCGAGTCCGCCCTGCGGCATGGAGAACGGGTTGTGGGAGAAGGCCCACCCCCCGGTCTCCTCGTCGGGCTCGAACATCGGGAAGTCCACCACCCAGCAGAAAGCCAGCTCCCGGGGATCGGCCAGCTCCAACTCCCGGCCCAGCCGGGTGCGCTGCTCGCCGAGCACGGCCGCCACCTTGTCGCGGGGGCCGACGGCGCACAGCACAGCGTCACCGGGCTCGGCACCGGCCGCGCCCGTCAGCGCCGAGATCTGGTCGTCGTCGAGCTTCTTGGCGATGGAGCCGCGGGTCTCGCCCGGGTCCAGCTGCAGCCAGCTGCCGGCGACACCGACCTTGCGGCCGGCGTCGGCGAACTCGTCGAACCACTTCCGGGAGCGGCCGGCGGCCCCGGGCGCTCTCAGCACCCGGATGACGTGGCCCCGCCCGGGCGCCTCGGCGAACATGGGCAGCTCCCCGGAACCGCCGACCTCGGCGGTGACGTCGGCGATCTCCAGCCCGAAGCGCAGGTCCGGCTTGTCGGTCCCGTAGCGGTCCACGGCGTCGGCGAAGGCCAGGCGGG
>JAKAXG010000537.1 GCA_021827225.1 Actinomycetes bacterium
AAGCGCCGGTCTGGAAGGCACCCAGTCGGTTCTCATCGTCTCGTTCGAATCCGCCGAACTTCCTCAGCGCCCTCAGATGGAGCAGGCTCTGGGCATCCTCCGCTCCTGTGGAGGCATCGTTCCCGAAGAGGTGATCTTCGACGATTCCGGACAGGTCACCGGCCGTTCGGGAGCCGCCGGCGCGTGGCGCGACGCCTTCATTCCCAGAGGCGTCGGGATGATGGCGGGGCTGGGCCTGATCGGCAACACCTTCGAAACGGCGATCACCTGGGACCGCTGGCCCGACTTCGACGCCTCGGTGCGCGAGGCGACCATGCGGGTCCTGCACGACGTCTGCGGCGGCGGAACGGTCAACTGCCGGTTCACCCACGTCTACACCGACGGTCCGGCGCCCTACTACACCTTCGCCGGCCGCTACCGCCCGGGCATGGACCCGGCCGCCGTGTTGGCCGAGATCAAGGCCGGGGTGTCAGACGCGGTGATGGCCGCCGGCGGCACCATCACCCACCATCATGCCGTCGGCCGGGAGCACCGCCCCTGGTACGACATCGAACGGCCCGAGCCGTTCGCCATGGCTCTCCGGGCGGCAAAGAAGGCGCTCGACCCCCACGGCGTGCTGAATCCGGGGGTCCTCATCGACCCCGTCGGGTAGCCGCATACGCTCGTCACCGCTCCGGGACCGCTCGACCTGTCAGATTGGCCATGGTGCGCCAGGTGGCCCGGCCAATTCTTTGCTCCCGATGACAACCTGGCGGCGCCCCCTGGGTGTCTGGATGAATGTGACGGCGGGAGAAGCAGGCGATGAGTAGACGGGGCGAGGAGTTCGACCGGTTCGTGCAGGACCAGGCGGCGCCCCTGCATCGGCTCGCCTACATGATGTGCGGAGACTGGCACCTGGCCGACGATCTCGTCCAGGAGGCTTTCGTCAAGTGTTTCAACCACTGGGGACGGGTGCAGCGGTCAGACAATCCGGCCGCCTATGTGCGGCGCATCCTGATCAACGAGTCCAACCGCCACTGGAGGCGCCACCGTCAACACACTCCGACCGGCGGCACGACCGGGCCGGAGGCGAGCACTGCCGACGACTCCACGCCGGTAACCGAGCGGGCCGCGCTGCTCCAGGCGCTGATGAGCCTGCCTCCGGGGCAGCGGGCCGTCGTCATCCTGCGCCACCTCGAGGATCTGAGCGAACACGAGACCGCTCGCCTCCTCGGATGCAGCGAGGGCACCGTCAAGAGCCAGAACGCCCGGGCCCTCAAGACCCTCAAGATCAACTTCGAGCAACAGGAGATATGTCAATGACCGGCGACACCGACGGGCGCCTGCGCGACGCCCTGCACGACCTGGCCAGCGCCCAGCCCTTCGAGCCCGATCCTGTCACCATCGGCCGGCGAGCCCGGCGGGCGAACCGGCGATCCCGGATGGTGCGGGGGGCGGCCGGCGTGGGCACCGCCGCGGCCATTGCCGCGGCGGTGGCTGTGGCCGGTCCGGGCAGCTCATCCCATACCGCTACCGTCCGCACGGCCTCCGGAGTAGCGCAACCGGCCCAGACCAAGAAGCCCGATCTGCTGGGCCAGCTGTCCAACATGCTGCTGGCTTCGCAGTCCAAACCGGCCGGCGATGCCACCCTGGAGATCCAGACCGAGACGCTGCGCGGGAAGACCTATCGCAGCTACGACATCTACACCGACAGTGGCAGCTACCTCTGGTCCTCGACCCCGGCGGGGGTCATCGCCCAGGCCCGTGGTCAGAGCCCGGGAGGGGAGCTGGCCCAGGAGATAGCGCACGGCACCCAGCAGTTCGATGCTTACGTGGCGGCCGCCAAGCAGGCGACGACCGGGAGCCTGGCTGCCGCCGAAACCGCCATGCAGGAAGCGGGATTGCCGCCCGGATCCAAGCCGGCCACACCCAACGAGGCACAGCAGCAGGCGCTGGGAATGACGGCTTCCGGCATGGCCGAGGACTACATCTGGAACAACTCCCGCGCCGCGTTACTAGCCGGGGCCGGAAACCCCACGGTACGCGCTGGGGTGCTCCGGCTCCTCTCCGGTCTGCCCAACGTTACCGTTGCCCAGACCACCACCAACGGCCAGCCGACCCTCACCATCACGGCCTCCGCCGCCGCGGCGGGAGCGCCCGGCGACAACAGCACGCACGAGCAGCTGGTCATCGGCGCCTTCACGGGAATCCCGATCTCCGACGCCATGTGGGCGGTTGGCGACCCCAACGACGCCTGGACCATGACCTTCCAGGTCTCCCGGGTGACCCTAGCCGACGTCGCCGCCGGCAAGCTCTAGACCAACGGCGAGGGCTGTCCCGGAACGACAGGGCAGCCCTCGGAGGTGGCGCAGTCCTGCATGGCGGCGCCCCGGCGTCGGCGAGGCGCAGACGACTCGTCGCTCCCCTGAAGGAAAAAGGTCGGAACCTACCGCCCGGCAGGCACGTCTTGGATTGTGACGGCCGCCAGAAGGGCGCCGTCGCAGAAGGCGAGGTCTGTTATTCCAATGATGCACAGCAAGGCGTGGTCGCTGGCGGCGGCCGGGGGGCTGGTGGTGGCGGGCGCGGCGTTGGCCGGCTGTGGTGTCGGCTCCGGTAGCGGGCACGCCGGTGGCCTGGTCAAGGCGGCCGGTACCGGACCGGCCGTGGCCACCACCCTCCCGGCCCCGACCACCACGGTCCCGGCCGATCCGGCTCCAGCCTCCACCGTCCCCGCCGCCAGCAGCCCCGCCGCCGGCTCCGCCAGCCCGGAGAAGTGCGCCACGGGGAACCTCTCGATCACGCTGACCGGCACCCAGGGGGCGGCCGGCTCGACGGTGTCCGACCTGGTCTTCACCAACCGCGGATCCGCCCCTTGCACGATGACCGGCTACCCGGGCGTGTCACTCGTGGCGGGCGCCGGCGGATCCCAGGTGGGTGCGCCAGCCGCACGCTCGGCAGTGGCCGCGGTAAGCACCATCACCCTCCAGCCGGGCAAAGCGGCCGCAGCCGAGCTCCGCCAGGCGCAAGCGGGTAACTTCCCCGCCTCGACCTGCCATCCCACCTCCACCAGAGGTTTCCGGGTCTACCCGCCGGACAACACGGCGGCGGCCTTCGTCGCCTACCCCGGCCGGGGCTGCGCCAACCCGTCGCTCGGCCAGCCGCAGCTTTTCGTGGGACCCGTCACCGCGAGCACGGTGCCTGCCGCCAGCGCATCGGCGACGACAGGGTCTGCGCCGGTCGTCACCGGTCCCGGCAATGCGTGGCCGGTGCTGGTCGTGCGCTCCTTCGACGGCACGGTGGGCTACGACGGGCGGGAGCCGTCCACCGTCGCCTTCAGCGGTGACTCCACCAACATCGTGTCCCACCTGACGTGGAGCTCGTGGACCACCTCCGGCGCCGTGGGACATGGGCTTCTGAGTCTCGACAACTGCGATCCCAACTGTGCCCAAGGCAGTGTCTCCCAGGTCCCCGCCACGATCGACCTCGGTACCGTGGTGAGCGGCCGGTACACCACCATGACGGAGAAGGCGGGTGCCATTTCCCACCGTTACAGCTACCCGTCGGACTGGGCGACCAGCGCCTCATGACCCGTAGGTGAGCCGCCACCAGCCCCTCCATGGCTGCAGGTCGAGGTCGTACACCGGCGGGGTCCGTGCACGAGCAGCTTGACATCGTCGAGATGACACCGGGACTCGTTCGTGACGCCGGGTCGTAGAGGCGGTCGGTCTCGGCGGACTCCGGGAGTTGTCCTGTCTCTCGGAAAAAAGTGTCAGCGTGTGTGGTGGACGATGCCGCGGTCGGGGGTCCAGTGGTCGATCCGGAGCTCGCCGTCGAGGTGGGTGAGCACCACGTCAGTGATGTCCACCTGGTAGCCGCCGCCCGGATCGCCCCCGGGGTCGAGCTCGGTCGCCTTGCCCGCGATCTTCGCTTCCCCTGGCCAGGCGGTCGGGTTCTCCTCGGGGGGATCGGCGCTCTGGCTGTGTAGAGCCATACGAGGGTCTCGCCGTAGGTCCCAGCCCCGACGAGCGCCGGACATCATTCCGAACCGCAGTTGGCCATCGCTGATCTGAGATCGG
>JAKAXG010000011.1 GCA_021827225.1 Actinomycetes bacterium
CGATCTCGAGCTTCTTCTGGAACTCAGGTTCGGTCGAGAAGTCCCAAGCCATGCCAGCCGTCCTTTCCACGCGCACATCGGTCCGCCGTACCGTAGCGCCGCCGGCTCGGGACCGACACGGCGTTGCCCCCGGTGCGCGCCCCGCCGGACGGGGCCCCGGCTCTCAGTGGCTGCGGAGGCCGTGCTGGGCTTGATGGTGGGCGGCCGCGACGCGGTAGATGACGAAGCCGACGGCGGCGACCAGGAGGATCGGGACCAATGGGAAGAAGACGATGAAAATGCCGAGCAGCAGGAGCGCCGGCAGGAGCAGGAACAGGAACATCGCTACCCCCTCTCGAGGACCTACGCAAGCGATGATCCGCCCCCCGTGGCGCCCCTGATAGAGCCGTTCGGCCCGACCCCGCGGCCCCGGCGTTCCCTAACTGTCGGCGGGTCCCGACCGGTCGGCGGCGAGGTCATGAGGGCCGGCGCCGGGGTAGCCCCGGCCCTCCCGCACGGTGGCGCTGAACCCGGCCAGCGTCTCGATGACCTCGTCCGCGGCGTCGCCCAGGGTCTCGACGATCGGGGCGCACAGCCTGTCGGTGGCCACCTCCACCTCCTCCCGGGCCCGCCGGCCGCCGTCGGTGAGCTGACCGTCGGCGATCAGCCGCCTCGACTCCAGCCGCGCGATCCCCTGATCCAGTGCCTGCTCGCTCCACGCCCTGGTTCTGATGTAGCTCTTGAGCGGGAGTCCCCAGTACAGCTCGGTGAGAAGCCCGATCTCCACGGCGTCGAACCCGGCGGAGGTCCACGCCGCTATGTGGACGTCGCCGCGGTACTCCCGGAGCCGGTCGGCGTAGCGCCAGGCCGCCCCGACCGGCGCTTCGGGAACCGGCTGGGCGAGCAGCCCGGCGAAGAGAGGCCGCCCGTGGGGGCCGAGCGCCGCGCTGGCCGTGGCCAGGGCCGGGCCCAGCCGTTCGGCGCCGGGCGGGTTCTCCCCGAGGAGCCGGCACAGCTGGCCGACCGCGCCGTCGGTGCGGGCCGCGCCGATGGCCGACGCCGTGGTCCGGGACCAGCCGTCGCTGACCGCCGGCACGACCACCGCCGGGTTGAACACCGCGAAGGTGGCGGCGACGACCTCCCCGGGGACCTGGCCCAGGATGGAACCCCGGCTGCAGAAGTACGCCGGCCCGTCCGGC
Organism: Actinomycetes bacterium; assembly: GCA_021827225.1. The sequence goes on from JAKAXG010000011.1 coordinate 1,179, forward strand.
AGCGCCACCCCGCCCGACCGGCCCGGGCTGGGGGCGAACCCCAGCTTCTCGTAGAGGTCGTGGCACTCGGGCGAGAAGTACACCTGGCCGGCGAAGGGCTCCAGGGCGCCGGCCAGTCGCCGGGCCTTTCGTTCGTCAGACACCACTCTTGTCCCCCCACCCGTGGGCGTTGTCGTAACCATCCGGCTACCAGGCCGACGGCCGAGCACAACGGGCGGGCACATGATATGCCAGTTGTCCGGGGCGGCGCGGCCCCGGCCGGTCTAGAGCGTCCCGGTTCGTTGCAGCGCCATGTAGGAGATCCAGCCGATGGGGATGGGCAGCCAGAAGGTGGCGAAGCGGAATATCAGCACGGCCGGCACCGCCTGGTGGGTGGGGACGCCTATGCCGGTGAGGCCGGCCGCCAGGGCCGCCTCGACGCCGCCCAGGCCCCCGGGGGTCGGGGCGGCGGCACCCACGGCGCCTCCGATCAGGTACACGACGGCGGTGGCGAGAATCGGGGGGTGGGCTCCGACCGAGTGGAGAGCGGCCAGGAAGGCGGTCACGTAGGCGGCGTTGAGCAGCACGCTGGAGGCCACGCCGGCGCCCAGGCGGAGGGGGCGCGAGAGGGCCTGCAGCAACTGCGGGACGATTCCCTTCAGGTAGCCCGACACCAGTCGCCGGAGCCGGGCCCGGGTGGCGGGGACGAGCCACAGGAGGGCGAGCAGGCCGGCGACCACCAGGGCCGCGGTCACGACGTCGGCGCCCGGTACCAGCTTCACCCGGCTGACCCCCGAGCCGGTGAGCAGGCCGAGGACCACCACCATGAGGACGGTCGTCGCCGCGTTCACCACCTGCGTCAGCGCCACGGCCGCCGTCACCGACCTCTGGTCGACGTCCTGGCGGGACAGGTACCGGGCGTTGACCGCCACGTAGCCCAGCGTGGACGGCATGGCCACCCCGATGAACGACGTCGCCAGCTGCACCGCCGACCCCCGGAGCAGGGACAGCCGCTTGGACACGAAAGATGACAGGTTGGCGGAGGCGGCCCAGTAGGTGACCGACGACGCGAGAACGGCCAGGCCGAACCACCAGATGCTCATCCGGCTCAGCGTGGCCAGCAGGTTGACGGAGGCCACCTGGCCGGCGATCACGTACCCGGCGATGGCGAGGGCGGCGGCGCTGACCACGGTGCGCCACCGGAAGCGTTCGAGCTGGGCCAGAGCCACCGTCTGCCCGGAGCCCACCAGCCTGGCCCGCACCTCCGCCAGGCAGCCCGAAGCCTGCCTCATCGCCGACCACCCCCACGGGGCGAGGGCGACGGGTTGCAGCACCGACGCCACGGCTGCCTCGTCCAGGCCCTCGTAACCGACGCGCAGGGCCCGGACCGCGGCGTCGGGGTCAGCCAGCCGGGCGACGGTGGTGACCAGCTGGGCCACGTCGAGGTGTCGCGAGACGGGCCCCGCTCCGGGCAGCGCCGAGTCGAGGTTGGCGAAGCCGGTCGAGTCCCCGCGGACCAGCAGGTTCTGGGGGCGCAGGTCGCGGTGGGTGATCCCGGCCCGGTGCAGGGAGGCCAGCGACTCGAACAGCGAAGCGGCGACGGCGGGGGTGAGCGGTTGCTCCACCGGGCCGCCGTCGGGAACGGTGGTGACCAGGGCGAGGGTGTCCTCGGGCAGGGACTCGAGCAGGACCAGCCGCGGGGCGGTGACACCGACCCGGTCGGCCAGCGCGCAGGCCAGGGCCAGCTCCTGGATCCTGGCCCGGGACCCGGTCGCGGCCTGCCCGGCCACCGCCGGGCGTAGCCGGACCAGGGCCCAGATCCGCCTGAGGGCTCCAGAGCCGCGGGTGTCGCGGTTGGCGAAGTGCACCTCTATCCGGGTGCCGTCGTCGAGCACTCCCGAGACCAGGTTGCGGATCCGCCTGGGTGAGGCGAGCAGCCGGACGGTGACCAGGTCCCGGGCGGCCAGCCAGTCGGCCAGGTCGGCGTCTGGCGGCCGGGTGGGGGGCACCCCGAGCGCCCACCGCACCCCCCAGCCGACCATCGGCCCCCCGGCGGCGGCGACGGCGGCGGCGAACGGCGGCAGCGCACCGTCGGCGACCCCGCTGAGCAGGAGCGCCGCCGCGCAGCCGGCGCTCCAGCGGCCCCAACCGGGCCGGTGGAGCAGGTCGGCGGACACCACGAAGGCGCAGAACGCCGCGGCTATCACCAGGACCGATGACCCGTTGCCGTAGACCACCACGTGCGACACCGCGTGCTGGGTGCGCCACAGCGCCGTGGAGCCGGCGGCCCCCGCGCCGGCGAGGACGGTGGCCACGGCCGCGTCCAGGGCCTCCTGCCTGTTCCTGCGCAGCACGGCGGCGCCGGCGACGGCCACCAGCAGGAACGCGCCCAGGCCGGCCACGCCCGCGGCGCCGAACGCCAGCCAGCGGGGGATGTGCGAGAACCACCTCGAGACGTCGGTGGAGATCTCCTCGGCGGCCAGGGGCAGGCCCTGGACCGATCCGATGATGACGGCGACGGCGGCCAGGGCCAGCAGGGCCCGGATGCCGTCGATGGGCCGGTGCTCCCGTTCCGGGTAGCCCCGTGCCCGCTCCCGCGTCCCGCTGCCCGGGCCCGCGTCCGGGCCGGGGGTCGCCCGGATGCTCCGATGGAACCTGACCGCCACTTTCAGGCAGCTACCCCGTTAGAGGACGGAAAAATGAAAGCGCAGTGGGCTACCGACGCCTCCACGTCAGGGAGGGCCGCGGCTGGGAGTGGTGGGGCCTGATGGCTACTCGCCCTGAATGGGGAACAGGTCGGTGCTGAGATAGCGCTCTCCTGTGTCGGGAAGGACCACCACGACGGTAGCGCCCCGCATGTCGGGCCTGGCGGCCAGCTCGGCGGCGGCGACGGCCGCCGCCCCCGATGATACCCCGACCAGTATGCCCTCCTCCGTCGCCAGCCGGCGGGTCCCGGCCACGGCGGCGGGGCCGCTGACCCGGAGGACCTCGTCGTAGAGGTCGGTGTCGAGCACATCGGGGACGAAACCGGCACCGATGCCCTGGATGGGATGGGGAGAAGGGTCGCCTCCGGACAGGACCGGGGACTCCTCGGGCTCGACCGCCACCAGCCGCACCTCGGGGTTGTGGCGTCTGAGGGCCCGCCCGGCCCCGGTGATGGTGCCGCCGGTCCCCACCCCCGCCACCAGGGCGTCGACCTGTCCGCCGGTGTCGCGCCAGATCTCCTCGCCGGTGGTCGCCTCGTGGACGGCCGGGTTCGCCGGGTTCAGGAACTGCTGGGGCATGAACCAGCCGTTCTCGCGCGCCAGCCTGGAGGCCTCGTCGATGGCGGCCCGCATACCTCCCGAGGCCGGGGTGAGCACCAGCCGGGCGCCGTAGGCGGCGAGAAGCTTGCGCCGCTCGAGGCTCATGGACTCGGGCATGGTGAACACCGCCCGGTACCCCCGGGCGGCGGCGACCATGGCCAGCCCGACCCCGGTGTTGCCGCTCGTCGGCTCCACGATGGTTCCCCCCTCGGGCAGGTCGCCGGACCGGGCGGCGGCGTCGAGCATGGACAGGGCTATGCGGTCCTTGACGCTGCCGCCGGGGTTGGATCGCTCGAGCTTGGCCACGACCCGCCTGCCGGGGGCGAAGCGGGCCAGATGCACCAGCGGGGTGCCGCCGATGATGCCGGTGACGTCGGAATGGATGGTCATGCCTGTCGGTCCTCTCGGTCCTCTGTGTCGGTCGGGAGCAGGGGTTGCGGGTCGGCGGCGGGGGGTCTGCGGATGCGGCCCACCCGTGGTTCGGCGGCGGTGGCCACGGACCCCGGGGCCACATCGGACATCACCACGGCGTAGGGCCCGATCCGTGAGCCTGCCCCTACCGTGACCGGTCCGAGCACGGTGGCGCCGACCGCCAGTGTCACGCCGTCGCCGATGGTGGGGTGGCGCTTGGCGCCCTTGACGTCCACCCACCACCCTCGCCCGCCAAGGGTCACCCCGTGGTAGAGCGTCACGTCGTCTCCGATCACGGCGGTCTCGCCGATCACCACCCCGGCTCCGTGGTCGATGAAGCAGCGCCGTCCGATGGTGGCCCCGGGGTGGATCTCGATGTCGGTGAGGAACCGGGACAGCTGCGACACCGCCCGGCCGGCGAAGCAGTGGCCCCGCCGCCACAGCCGATGAGCGAGCCGGTGGGCCACGATGGCCCACACCCCCTGGTACATCAGCGCCTGGCTGCCCTGGCCCGGCCGGAGAGCGGGATCCCGGCGGTAGGCGGCGGAGACGTCCTCCCGGAGGCTCACCGACGCCGGCCGCGGGAGCGGTGGGCGGCTTCGCCGGAGGCGGAGGGACGGACGACGGTGGGCGGGGCAAGCGGCATCCCTATCCACTACCCGTTCAGGACGCCCGGACCGCCGCCCCGATGCCGTCGAGCATCATGGCGGTATGCGTGCGGTCATGGTCAGCCGGCCGGGGGGTCCCGAGGTGCTGCGTGTGGAGGACCGCCCGCCGCCGGTCCCGGGCCCGGGCCGGATCCTCGTCGACGTGGCCGCCGCCGGGGTCAACTTCATGGACATCTACGCCCGGGAGGGCCGGCCGCCCTACACCCGTGACGTCCCGTTCGTGTTGGGAGCCGAGGCGGCGGGCACCGTGGCCGCCGTCGGGGAGGGGGTCACCGGTGTCTCCGTTGGGGACCGGGTCGCCTGGACGGGGGTGCCGGGCAGCTACGCCGAGCAGGTGGTGGTGCCGGCCGACCGGGCCGTCCCGGTACCCGCCGGGGTGGACCTCGCCACCGCGGCGGCGGTGATGCTGCAGGGCTGCACCGCCCACTACCTGGCCTGCAGCACCTTTCCGGTCGTGGAGGCGACGGTGGCGGTGGTCCACGCCGCCGCGGGAGGCGTGGGGCAGCTCCTCACCCAGATCGTGCGGATGCGGGGGGGCGTCGTCGTGGCGACCACCTCCGGAGGGCCGAAGGCGGACACGGCGCGCCAGGCCGGCGCCCACCACGTGGCCGGCTACGAGGACTACCCGGAGGTCGTCGCCGAAGTGACCGCAGGCGTGGGAGCCGATGTCGTCTACGACGGCGTCGGCAGGGACACCTTCGACCGGAGCCTGCAGGTGCTGCGCCCCCGCGGGCTGATGGTCTTCTACGGTGCGGCCAGCGGACCGGTCGCTCCGCTCGAGCTGTCGCGGCTGCAGACGGGCGGATCCCTGTTCGTCACCCGGCCGACCCTCGTCGACTACATCACCACCCCGGGGGAGCTGCGCGCCCGCACCGACGACCTGTTCGGGTGGATCACGGCGGGCAGGCTGCAGGTCGCGGTGGGAGGCACCTACCCGCTGGCGGACGCCGCCCGGGCGCACGAGGACCTGGCCGGGCGGCGCACCACCGGCAAGCTGCTGCTGGTGCCCTGAGACGGCGGGCGCCGGCCGGATGTAGCCTCTGCCCCGGCCGCACGAGACGGGGGTGGAGGAGTGGAACTGACACCGGGACGGGTCGCCGTGGTGACCGGGGCGGCCAGCGGTCTGGGCCTGGCCATGTGCGAGCGCTTCGCCGCGTCCGGAATGGACGTGGTGATGGCCGACGTCGAGGAGACCGCTCTCCGCCGGGCGGCCGAGCGCGTCGAGAGCCGCGGGGTCAAGACGCTGGCCGTCCCGACCGACGTGAGCGACGAGTCGGCGGTCCAGGCCCTGGCGTCGGCGGCCACCGGCCATTTCGGTGCCGTCCACCTGGTGTGCAACAACGCCGGTGTGTCCAGTGACGCGGATCCGTGGTTCGGGCCGACCTCGGCCTGGTCCTGGGTCATGGGCGTCAACTTCTGGGGCGTCGTCTACGGGATCAGGGCGTTCCTTCCCCATCTGGTGGCCGGCGGGGGAGGCCACATCGTCAACACCGCCAGCGTCGCCGGCATCCTCCCCGGGTTCGGGCCCGCCTACGACGCCTCCAAGCACGCCGTGGTCGCCGTCTCCGAGGACCTCTACAACGCCATGACCGTGGCCGGCCTGCCCGTCGGGGTGAGCGTCCTCTGCCCCGGCTGGGTGCGCACCTCCATCATCGACGCCAAGCGCAACTGGCCCCGCCACCTGGGCGAGGCGCCCCCGCCCGCTCCCGCCGCCGAGGTGACCAGGCCCCACTTCCGCCGGGCCATCGACGAGGGGGCGACCCCGGCCGAGGTGGCCGACCGGGTCGCCGATGCGGTGGCCGGGGAGCGGTTCTGGGTGTTCAACGAGTCGCAGTTCCTGGAGGTGGCCCTCGGCCGGTGGCACAGCATCGCCGAGCGCCAGAACCCGTCGGTGGACCGGGACCTTCCCGGCGTCACGCCGACCAGTGAGATCCTGGCCCAGGTCCGGTCGTTCCTGGAGCAGACCCAGGCGTAGCCGGCTGGCTCGACCAGGCCTCAGGGCGTCGCCGCCCGGGTCTGCAGTCCCGCGCCGGACGCGGCCGGCGCGCCATCCTGACGGCGGATCGCCGGCCACGATCGCCCGGTCGGGAGTGTCTGACCGGAAGGACCGGTTTCGACTCGTCAACTCGGCGTAGAGGAAACACGCTCTCCGCCCGAGGTGGAGACGGGCGTCCGATCCTACCGTGACCCCCACGGTCGGCTGGGAAAGACCGCAGGGAAAGGAGGGGCAGACACGTGTCGACCGCGCGCCCGGTGTGCGGGTGACCCACCAGGACGATCGGGTCCTGCGTGTCCCGTGCGGCGGGTCTGCTTCAACAGCAGCTAGATCACGGAATGGGGTGCAACTTGAACGTATCAACGACATCAGGCAGGCGCAGACTGTCCCTTCTGATGGGAGCTCTGGCCGTCCTGCCACTGGGTATGGGAACGCTGACAGCAGTGGCCCAGTCCGCCGGCGCCCAGTCGGCCACCGGGACACTGGAGGTGTGCAAGTCGGCGAACAACGGGATGGCCGGCAGGGACTTCACCTTCACGGTGAGCGGCCTGGCGGCCCCCGGAACCGTCACGGTGAAGGGCGGCGCCTGTAGCGCACCGCTGACCGTGACCGCCGGTGCCAACACCATCACCGAGACCGCGACGAACCTGCCGGCCGGGGACAAGGTGGTGTGGGTCGGCGTGAAGCCGGCCGGGCGCCTGATCGCCAGGCGGTTGGCTGCCCGGACAGTGGTTGTCAACGTGCCGGCCGGTAGCACGGCCACCAACGAGACCATCGCCACCTTCGTGAACAAGGTGCCGCCCGCCGGACTGAAGGTGTGCAAGGTCACCAACGACCCGACGTTGCTGCGCAACATGTTCACCTTCACCGAGAACGGGGGGGCCCCGTTCAGCATCGCGGCCGGCACCCCGACCAGCCCCATCTGCAGCTCGATCACCTACTACGCGGTGGGCACGGTCGTGCAGGTGGCCGAGTCGCCGACCGCCAACACCCACGTCAAGCTCATCAGGTCCAACAACACCTCGTTGACCACGAACCTGACGGCCGGAACGGCGACGGTCACGATCGCTCCCGGTACCAACGTGGTGACCTACAACAACACGGTGAACGCCATCCCGCAGTCGGGATACGTCGAAGTCTGCAAGGACGCGTCCGACTCCTATGTCAGCGGGAACTTCATGTTCACCATCAGCGCGGGTGGGTTCACCCACACGGCGTCGGTCCCGGTAGGGGAGTGCACAGCTCCCATCCAGGTCCCCGCCGGGAACGTGAACATCGCCGAAGCGGCCAGGTCCCCGTACGCCCTGACCAAGGTGAGCACCATCCCGTCGGCTGACTTCGTCAGCGCCAACCTGAGCAATGGCACCGCCGTGGTCACCGTGCCGGTGAGCAGCACCACCGCCAACGAGACCCAGGTCCACTTCCTCAACGACACGGTGATGAGCCAGCTGAAGGTCTGCAAGACGCTCACCGCCAACAGCTCCGCTCTGGCCGGGCAGACGTTCTCCTTCCAGATCCAGGAGAGCTTCGCCAGCACCACCGGAGCGACGGCGACGCAGACCCTGCAGGTGACCGCGGGTTCCGCAGGCGGCACCCTGTGCAACGTCCTGCCCAACCTGCTGCCCGTCGGCACCGTCGTCACGGTCTCCGAGACCGTACCGACGGGAGCTGACTACATGGCCATCTCGGGCAGCCCGACGACCCTGACCATCGGTGCGGGGGCCAACGTCGCGACCGTCACCAACGAGGCGTTCGGCACGATCGAGGTCTGCAAGCGGATGTATCCGGGCACGGTCGCTCCGAGCATCAGCTTCCCGTTCACGGTCACCGACAACGACGGCGTCAACCACGTCCTCAGCGTGCCGGTCGGCCAGTGCTCGCTCCCGATCACCGTTCCGGCCGGTACCGCCACCGTGACGGAAGGGTCGGTCGCGAACTACCACCTGGTCCTGGCCACCGGTAACGACTCCACTCTCATCTCCTCCTCCGGCAACTCCGCCACCTACAAGGTGGTGGCCGGCGGCGTGAGCACCGAGACTGTGGCGACGTTCTGGAATGCGGTCAACCAGGCCTCGTTCAAGGTCTGCAAGATGGCGACGGCTGCCAGCGGGACTCTGATCAACGGCACCAGCTTCACCATCGGCTGGAGCTATACGGTCAATGGCACCACCTCCACTGGTAGCGCCAGCCTGATGCCGAACGAGTGCTCCGGCATCATCGGGCCGATCCCGGTGGTGAACGCCGACGGCACCCCGGTGGTGGTCTCCACCTCCGAGGCGCCGAGCGGAGTCAGCGTGGTCGACCACATCGTCATCGACCCGTCCGCCAACCAGGTGACGAACAACCCGGCAGCGGGTACCGCTTCGTTCACCCTCGGCTCCGCTGACGGTGGGATGACGGCGGCCACCTACTGGAACCAGGCCGTCCTCGGCACTCCTCCAGTGGATTAGCACGGCCGAACGAAGGTCGGCCCTAGCGGGCCCGACCTGAGCAGGCAGAGGGGTGAGGCCCTTCGCGAAGGGCCTCACCCCCTGCAGCCGATACCGGGTCCGGTCCGGACCCCCTGTTCCATCACAGTTTTCAGAAGGCGGAAACGCACGGCGAGTAAACGGCCGGCAGCGGCCGGCTATCGCCGGGAGGGGCTATGAGAACGATCTTCATCTCACTGGACACCGTGTGCGCCGACCGACTCTCGGTTCTCGGATGCAGCCGGTCGTCCACACCGAACCTGGACGCGTTCGCTGCGCAATCGGCGCTGTTCACCCAGGCCTACGCCAGCGACATCCCGACCCAGCCCTCGCACACCGCGCTGTTCACCGGCCGGTACGGGCTGAACACCGGGATCGTGTCCCACTTCCACCCGCCGGCCCGCCTGGGCGAGGACATTCCCTGGCTGCCGTCGGTGTTCCAGGCGAGCGGCCATCGCACCGCCGCGGTGGACCACCTTTTCTCCATGAAGGAGTGGTTCATCAGGGGCTACGACGACTACATGGTCCCGCCCGGTCGGTCCCGGTCGCCCGCCTCGGTGATCAATTCCATGGGCATGGACTGGCTGCGCCGCAACCACGGGGAGGACTTCTTCCTGTTCCTCCACTACTGGGACGCCCACATCCCCTACGTGCCCCCGGAGCCGTTCAAGTCGGCCTTCGCCCCGCTGGGGACCCACCGCAGGGACCCCTACGTGGAGCAGAAACTCCGCAGCCGGCCGTCCTACCCGCTGTTCAAGCAGAACCTCTACGACCACCTCGACGACATCCCGAGCCTCGACTACATCGAGGCGCTGCACTACGCCGAACTGGCCTATCTCGACTCAGAGCTGGGGCGGCTGTTCGACCACCTCGCCCGGACAGGTCTGCTGGACGACAGCATGATCGTCGTCTTCGGCGATCACGGCGAGGTGATGACCGAACACGACGCCTGGTTCGACCACGCCGGCCTCTACGACTCGGTGGTGCACGTCCCGCTGATGATCCGGGCACCCGGCCTCGTTCCCCCATCCCGCATCGACGCCATGGTGTCCCTGGTGGATGTCATGCCGACCGTGCTGGAGCTGCAGGGCCTGAGCTCGCCGCCACACGCCGGGCAGGACGACGGCCGGTCGCTCACGTCCCTGATCCGCGGGTCGGCGAGGGCGCACCGCCCGTATGTACTCCTCAGTGAATGCACCTGGCAGGCCAAGCGGGGCATCAGGACCCCTCTGTGGAAGTACATCCGCTGCTGGGATCCCGGCATCTATCCGCGACGCGAAGCCGAGCTCTACTTCCTGCCCGGCGACCCGACCGAGCAGATCAACGTGGCCGGCGAGTACCCCGACGTGGTCGCCGGTCTGGACGGGATGCTGAGCAGCTGGATCGCCGCCCATCTGGCCCGACGCAGGGATCCCATGGTGGAAGTGATGGAGTTCGGCCTGCCGGCGGTGGCCCGGCTGGAAGGAGTGGTCAGAGAGGAGGCCGAACGCCGGGCCGGCGCAGCTGAGCCCCCCTTCGAAGGGTCGGAGGAAGCTCCGCTCCGCACCGTCCGCCTGTCCGCCGCAGCCAGGTGAGAACCTCCCGCCGGCCGGGGAGGACCCGGCTCCTCGCCGGCTCTGCCGCCCTGGCGGCGACCGTCTGGTCCGCGGCGGTCACCTTGGGCTGGGCTCCGCCCGCGTCATCCGCCGTGCCGCCGCCGCCCACCCCCGGGCCGCCACCGGGGGTGCCGGCACCGGGCCACGCCTACCTGGGAGGCTCCCTGGAGCCGGCCGGGGAGGGACCGGCAAACTCACCGGCCGCCCCCTTGCGGAGACAGCTCCAACCGGAGATGCGCGCCGTCAATTCTCTGAACGCCCTGCTCGAGCGCCCGCTGTCCATCGTCTCCGCCTATCAGGATTGGGCCAAGCCGCTCTACGACAGCGAGACAGAGCAGATCCTCGCGGCCGGCGCCATACCGATGATCAACTGGAACTGCGGCGACACCGACTCGAACGTGGCGGCCGGCCGGGACGACACGACGGTGATCAAGCCCTTCGCGGAGAAGCTGGCGGCGCTGGCTGCGCCGGTCCTCCTGCGGTGGTTCTACGACCCGAACCTGACCGCGGCGGCGGGCACCGCCCGCTGCCTGGGCGGCGACGGCGCCGCCGGATACGTCGGCGCCTTCACCCACATCAGACGGGTCTTCCAGTCGGTCGGTGCCACCAACGTGGCCTTCGTCTGGTCCGTCGACCCCACCGCCGGAGACCGAGCGTGGTCGACCTGGTTCCCCGGAGCGGCGAACGTGGACTGGATAGCCGCCGACGACTCAGGAAATGCGGGTCCCGACCCCGCCTCCGCCGGCTTCGCTGCCCGCTTCCAGAGTTGGTACGACACCTTCTCGGCGGTCGGCAGGCCGCTGATGATCGCCGGGACGGGGGCGCCGACCGCCGATCAGGCCGCCTACCTGGCTGACGTCGCCTCGGCCGTGCCCGCCCGGTTCCCCCTGTTGAGGGCGTTCGTGTACTCGGACGCCTTGCCGGGCGGACTGCCGTTGGCGTCGGTCCACGGGGCATCCACGGCCCTCACCGCCGCAGCAACCGGTGGCATGGTCGCCCTGTCCCGGGAACCGTTCTTCCAGCCGCCGCGATACCCGGCGTCGGTAACCGTCAGCGCACCCGCCACGACCGTGGCCTTCGGGCAGGCCGTGAAGTTGACGGCCACCGTAGCCGCCCCCCACCCGACCGGGTCCGTCTCGTACTCGATGTCAGGCCGACCCCTCCCCGGCTGCGGGGGCGTTCCGGTCCGGACGGGCGGCGCCTGCGCGATCTCCTCCCTGCCGGCTGGAACCGACACCATCACCGCCGTCTACAGCGGTGACGCCCAGACGGCCGGCACCACCTCCGCCCCGGTGAGCCTGACCGTATCCCCGTCCGCCGCCTGGACCGGTCCGCCGGCGATTCCCGGCACGGGGTCCGCCTATCTCGGAGCCTGGGTTCAGCCGCAGGCCGCTCCACCCGGTACCAGCCGGCTCGCCGAGGAACTGCAGGTCCTTCCGGCCTTCGATGCCGCTCTCGGTCGGCCCCTCTCGGTCGTCCACGTGTTCCAGTCCTGGGGCGACCCCGCCCCGAACCCCGTGCTCCGCCGGGTGCTCGCCACCGGCGCCATACCGATGGTCGACTGGAAATGCGGTGACAGCGACGCCAACGTGGCAGCCGGCGCCGACGATGCCCTCATCACCCGGTACGCGGACCAGCTGGCCGCTCTCGGCTCCCCGGTGTTCCTCCGGTGGTACTGGGAACCCAACTTCAACATCAGCTCCTCGCCGTCGGCTGCCAGGTGCCTCGACCCCGCGGGACAGGCACTGGGGCCGGCCGGCTATGTCGCCGCGTTCCGCCACATCCACGACCTGTTCGCCGCGGCCGGCGCCAGCAACGTGGCGTTCGTCTGGTCGGTGGGAAGCGCCGGCACCGATCAGGACATGGTTGACTACTACCCCGGTTCCCAGTACGTCGATTGGATCGGCGTCGACGGCTACGCCCGGACACCAGGAACAACGGCGGGCACCCCCACTGCCATGTTCGGGCGCTGGTACTCATGGTTCTCCTCGCTCGGGCTGCCGATGATGATCAGCGAGACCGGCGCAGTGGCGGGCGCCCAGCCTTCGTACCTGAGGCAGCTCTCCCATCGCCTGCTGTCGCTGTACCCACGGGTCAAGGCGGTCGCCTATCTCGATGCACCGTCACCGTCCGGTGCCCGCAGCTACGTGCTCGACAGCGGGGGGTTGGCGGCGTTCGTCTCCATGTCCCGCAGCAGCTACTTCCAACCGGGACGCCGGCCTACGGTCACCGCCCTGTCCGTCGTCACGGGCCGGGCGCCTACCAGGTCCGGCATAGCCATCAAGGTCGTTCCGCCGGCTCCCGACGGCGGGGGAGCCGTCACCGTCACGGCCGATGGGGCGGCCATACCCGGGTGTCAGAACCTCCCCCTCCGGCCGGCCCCGGTGTGCCGGACCCCGGCCATCGGCCCGGGCGCGCATGCCTTCGCCGCCAGCTTCAGCGGTGACTGGCTGTTCGCCCCGTCACTCTCTGCTCCGGTGGTCGTGACCGTTCCGGCGGCGGCGCCGGCGCCGGCTGAAGCGCCACCCGCGGCCGCCCCGCCGGCCGTTAGCTCGACCGGAGTCACTCCACCCGGTCTGGTGAACCTCGAACCGCAGCCCGAGCCGGTCTTCTCCGGCCAGCCCACCATCGCCGCGCTATCCCCGCTACATACGGTCCCTGAAACCGCCCACCAACCGGCCGGCGCGGCTCCGCTGGAGTCGGCGGGAGGATGGACACGGCCCGACCCCCCCGGTGCAGCCCCTACCGGTCCGGGGCCGGAGCTGTCGCCTTCCGCCGGCTCCAACGGGGCCGCCGCACGGCCGGTCCCGATCGAGACCGGCAGCGGGTCGGCGACCGCCGCCCGTCTGGATGATGTCGCTGATCCGCCGGTCCCCAACGGCCCGTCGGTCCCGATGTACCTCCTCATCTCGGTGCTCTGCGCCCAGGCCTACCTCATCGTCAGCTGGCTGAGGGAGGAGCAGCTCAACCGGAGGCAGCGCATGCCTCTCCTCGAGAAGATCAACCCCACAGGACGGTAGTGATGCTCACATTCAGGTCTTCCAGCCGGGCACTTCAAAGGCGATCCGCGCACCCCGAGAAGGTGCGGGGAATGAACGCCTCTCTGACGCTGCCGACCAAGCCCGGCCCGTTGCGGGAACGCATGCCCGATCGGCGGATCGTGACCCGCCGGCAGATGGCCTGGGCGGTGATCCTGGCTGTGGTCGGCGTGATCGCCGGGTTGTACACCGTGGACGCGGTGAACTCGGCGGCAGGGTCGTTTCCAGCCGTGGTGACCACCTCCAAGGTCTACGACCTGAACTTCGCGGGGACCGGAAAGATCACGTCGCTTCTGGTGCGGGTGGGCCAGAAGGTCGCCTCCGGGCAGGTGGTGGCCCGTCAGGACACCACCGCCCTCAGTGCCCAGGTGGCGGCCGACGAGAACGTGGTCAAGGCCGACCAACAGGCCGCCGCCCTTTACCAGACGCCGCAACTCTCCTCGGCGCAGCAGGAGCAGGACGCACTCCAGGTGCAACAGGCTCAGACCGCCCTGGCGAACGCGCAGGCGGCTCTGACCACCGCCGAAGCGAGCGGGAGATCCGCCGTGAGTGCCGCCCAGTCGGCTGTCACGAACAGCGGACAGCTCGCCGCCTCCGACCAGTCACGCTACGGTCAGGCGTGCCCCGGGGGTCCTGTCCCCCCCGCCCCCGATCTGGTCGGCTCCGGGCTGCAGGCCGCGCAGAGCGAGTACGCCCACTGCCAGGACCTGCAACTGCAGATGGATCGCGACGTAGCTGCCTATGAACAGGAACAGGCGCAGATCCCGGTGGTGGAGAGCCAGGCCCAGGCGGCGATCAACCAGGCGCAGGCGACGGTGAACTCCGCCCAGGCCACTCTCAACGTGAGTGAATACCAGCAGACCCTTCAGTCCTCGCCGACCGACCCGGTCGCCGAGGCCCAGGCCCAGGCCCAGCTGAGCCAGGCGGAAGGCCAGCTGGCGGTGGCCCGGCAGGCCCTGGACGACGCCACCCTCACCGCGCCGGACAGCGGCACCGTGGCCGAGGTCTACGGTGCGGTCGGGGAATACGTCGGCCCCGACGGCGTGCACCAGTACCAGGCGCCGGCCGCCCTTCCCTCCACCCAACCGGCACAGTTCCAGCTCTTTCCCAGCCCGTCGGTGGCCGCCGGCGGCAGCGCCTCGACCGGATACCAGCCCCTAATGGAGTTGATCGGCGGTCAGCAGCAGGTGATGGCTCAGGTCCCGGAGAGCCAGGTGTCGAAGCTGAGCGTCGGAAAGATCGTCCCGGTGGCGGTGGGAGCGCTCCACGCCAGGGTCACCGGGACGGTCTCCAGCGTGGTGCTCAACGCCACCCGTTCGACTTCCGCCGTGACCTACGACGTCGTGGTGACACTCGATCGCACCGTGGCCGGGCTCCTGCCCGGCATGAGTGCCAGCGTGCAGTCGTGACGGGGGGGCCGTCGTGCCGGTGACCATCGACGCCAGGGGACTGGTCTTTCTCCTCTTCGACGCGCTCGTGCTCGCTGTCATGGTGCTCGGCCCCATGACCCGCAGCTACGACCGATCCGACGCCGGCTCCGGCCAGGTGGTGTCGATGACCCCGCCGCTTCGACCGAGCTATCTCCGCTGTGGCAGCTTCCTCGGGGTCTCGTTCGTCGTGTCCGGGATCATCATCGCCCTGCGCTCCCCCAACCTGGTCCAGGGCTACCACCACCTGGTGGCGGCGCTGATGACCCCCGCGGTCCGCGATCCGGCCACGGTCGAGGCATTCACCAAAGCTCTGTTGCCCGTGTTCCAGGTGAACCTCATCGCCTTCGCCTTCGCCCTGGCCACGGTGGTCGACGCCACGGTCGGGCGCCGGATCATGATCATGCTGAACGCCGGCCTCTTCCTGCTGACGTCGGCGGTGATCGACGCCCTCTTCGGGATCGCCGTCATGTCGCTGCGAATCCCCGTCGGCCCCGCACCCCTGGTCGACCTCGTCCTGCAGTACACGCTGGCGGGGATCATGCTGCTCCGTCTGTCCTTCACGTCCTTCCAGCTGCCCAGGAAGACGTCCACGACCATGGTGCGCCCCTCGGAGTGGAGGGCGGACCTGATCCTGCTGCTCTGCTTGAGCGTCGGAGGCCTGGTGACGGCGGCGGGTGCCACCTACGCGGCTCTGCATTTCGCCAGCGGCCCGATCTGGGTGGCGGCGATCGCCTTCGCCTGCCCCCCGTACTTCATCATGGCGAGCACGCTCTGTCTGGGCGGGATCCGGCTACTCGTCCACCATCGAGCGGAGCCGACGATGGACCGGCCGCCGCTGGACGTGATCATCCCCGCGTTCAACGAGGAGTCGGTCATAGCGGGGCTGCTCGCGTCGCTGGACGCAGCAGCGGGCCGGTACCGGGGGCCGGTCAGCATCATCCTCTGCGATGACGGATCATCGGACCGAACCGTCCCGGTCGCACAGGCCGTCATGGACAGCTTCGGTCACGCTCGGGGGCGGATCGTCCGGGGCAATCACAGCGGCAAGTCGGCTGCCCTCAACCAGGCCCTGGATCTCTGCACGGCTCACTTCGTGTTCCGGGTCGACGCCGACTGCCAGGTGCATCCGGACTGCTTCGTCTACTCGATACCGTACTTCCTCCGAGACCCGCAGGTCGGCCTGATCAGCGCACTCACGCTGCCGAAGGAGCCCTACACCACCTGGATCGACCGCATGCGGCTGTTCGAGCTCCTGGTGATCTTCGGGTTCATCCGGCCGGCGATCGACCTGATCGACGGGATCATGTGCGTGCCCGGAACCTTCACCGGGTTCCGGCGCGCTCCGGCACTGGCCCTGGGCGGATTCGTAGAGGGCATGTACGGCGAGGACGTGGAGTTCACCTTCTGCATGGCCCGGCTGGGGTACCGGGCCATCATCGACACCCGGATCATCTCCTACGAGGACGTTCCCAACACCCAGCGCCAGCTGCGGATACAGCGGACCCGGTGGAACCGCGGCGGTGCCATGGCGTTCGCCCGGCACGTACCCGTGGTCACAGGCTTCGGCGGTCCGAGGTTCTGGTTCTTCGCGACCCGCCAGGCCATGAGGCGGGTCATCATGCCGCTGAGGCTGAGCCTCCTCTGCTACCTGCTGGCCGACGCCCTATTCAACCCGACCGTGCACGTGAACCTGGCCCGGGTCGGCGCCATCGTCGCCCTCCGGGCGTTGCCGGCGATGGTCCAGACCGTCGGCTGCGCCTTGTACTACCGCCGGGGACGGGAGCTGATCTGGCTGCCGTTGCAGTACGTATTCGCCACCTTGAAGCACTACTACGCGCTCGAGGCCCTGCTGAGCTTCAATACCCGGCCGGTATGGCGGGGTGCGGAGGCCGGCTCCACGGTCCCGGCGGGACCCCTGCACCCGGCCGCCGACATCCCCTGAGACTCAGCCCTCGCCTCCCGGGTCCGACGCCGGGGAGTCGACAGGGAGGCCCCGGGCGCCCCGGCTGACACGGACCAGACCGGCGCCGGTGACGATGAGGACCAGAGCCACGAAGGCGGCCATGAGCACGGCGAATCCGGTGAAGGCCAGAGATCCGAATCCGTGGCTCGCCGAGGAGGCGGCAACGGGAACGGCCGTCGGCGCCGGCGTCTGTCCCGAGGGGATCTGGCCCACGGCCAACCGGGAGGCCACCGTGGTGGTGGTAGTGGTTCCGGTCGCCGAGCTGCTGGCAATGGCGGGCGGCCTGGTGGGCGTGGTGAGCGCCAGCGTGGTGGCCGGCAGGAGCGGTACGGTCGTGGTCGCCACGGCGGCGACGGTCCTCGGCGACGTGATGGTGGTGGACGATCCGCCCGTCGTCGACGTGACCGTGGTGGTCGCGCTCGAACAGGCGGATGTCTGGCCGGTCGTCGAGGCTATGAGGGTGCGGGCACCGCCGGAGTGACCGGGAGGGGTCTGACGCTCGGAGAAGTCCACCTGGTAGTAGCAGGGCTGCCCGGTCGGCAGACGGACCGTCCAGGGCGCGCGGTCCGTCGCGTCGAGAAGCTGCTGGGAAGCCCCCGGCTGGTATGTCCCCGAATGCGTGACCCAGCTGGACAACCAGTAGTCGCTTCCCTGACAGCCGGAGAGCAGGACGGCGGTCGCAGATGTGGAGCCGACCTGGATGTCGACCGCGCACGTCGCGTCGCTTCCGTAGACGGCGGTCGGCGTGCCGCTGGCGAAGGACGGACCGCCGGCCACCACCAGGGCGCCGGCGCAGGCGAGAGGAGCGAGGCACAGAGCGGCACGTGCGCTGGCGCGCACCCTTCGGCCGGAACGGTTGTCTCTAGTGGTCATGTTCGGCTCCCAACTGCACCGCCAGAGCGACCGCTTCGACGGTGCTGTGCGCGTTGAGCTTGGTAAGGACGTTCCGGATGTGTGTGCGCACCGTCTCGGGCGAGCAGTACAGCCGGGCGGCAATGCTGTGGCGGTCGTGACCACTCGCGAGCAGGCTCAGCACCTCGCGCTCCCGGCGGGTGAGGCTGGCCAGACCGCCCTTCGCCGGGAGGTGCCGGTCGGATGCGTCGCGAAGCAGCGATCTGAGCAGTGACGCGGGGACCCGCAGGACCTCCCGCCGGGCGGTCTTGACCGCATCGACGAGGTCTTCGGGAGAGTCGGTCAGCGTCACCACGCTCACCGCCCCGGCCTCCACTGATTTCAGGGCTTCCGAGGACAGGGGGGAATCCACCAGTACCACGACGGCCGGCGGGTCAGGCATGCCGCCGATGGCGGAGATGACTGCGGATGACGACGTGCTCGCCGTCGAGGCATCCACCAGGACGACGTCGGGTCGTCCCGCTCGGATCACCTTTTCGACCAGCTCGGGTTCACGGACCCAGTCCACGGCCAGAACAGCCGGGTCACCCTGTAGGAGGTTTCTCAGTCCGTGGCCCACAGAGGCACGCTCGTCGAAAACCAGGATCCTGAGCTGGGGAGTGGCCTCACCGGCTCCCACCGGCTGCGTCATCAGGCACTCCCGCGGCCGGTGTCCACCAGGGTGCCCTGATGCGCCGGTCGGGATTCGTCGAGCGGCTGGCACGGATCCAGTAGGTGCAGCCGGCGGGCGATGGCCATCGTTTCCAGGCGGGTGTGGGCGCCGAGCTTCCTCATCAGTGATGCGACATGCGTCCGCACCGTCGTCACCCGCACCCCCAGGGTGGTCGCCATGCCGGCGGTGTCCTTACCAGCAGCCAGAAGTTGCAGGATCTGGCGCTCCCTCGGCGTGATGGAGAGCAGACCTGTCTCCGCCTGACGGCTCGGCAGCGCCGCCCGCGCGCTCGTCGACAGTGCCGCCCGGGCCAGGCCCGCACGTCTCCGCCGGACGGCTTCTCTCACCAGAGCATGGATCGCTTCGAAGTCGTCGTCTTTGGTGCCGATCCCGTCGACGCCGGATTGCCTGGCTCCCTCGACGACAGCACCGGTGTCAACACGAAGAAGGAGCACCACGGCCGGCGACGCGCTGCTGCGTCGCCGACCCAGACTGGCAGACAGTTCGGACAGCGGTGTGACGCCCAGGCCGACTACGCAGGCGTCGCAACCGATCCAGTCCCGCATCGCCAGCGCCGTGCCAGGATCGGTGACCTCTTGGACCACGGTGTGACCCTGATTCCTGAAGTGCTGTGCCATGAGCGCGCCGAAGATGGGGTGATCGTCCCCCAGCAGGAGTTTCATATCCGGCGCTGGCCTGGATATGAGCAGTTCATGGTCAGCACAAATACGCGGAAAGGCGTTTTACTCGGCCCCCGCACCTTCTGTAGCCCCATGGAGGAACACTGGCAGCACCTGTGCAGAATTTCGGTACGCGAGCGTACTGAGCAGGACC